>CAKQMM010000127.1 GCA_934254755.1 uncultured Clostridia bacterium | reverse complement strand
CTCAAACTACGAGCCGGACGGAACTAAATACGCGTTTAATAATATATACGCGTATATCGAAAACGCGACGGAGAATCTTCCGCGTTACAGTTTGTTGCAATATTATAGTGAGCCCTCTCATGTTTTGCTCGGTCGGATATATGCAAACACAGACGCAACTCAAAACACGCGTATTTTGCAGTTTAGCGTAGGAGTGAAGGGTAATATGGTCGAGGCTAACGCGGCTATGTTAGCTAACGCAGAGAGAAGTCAAATTGTATATACCAACAAAAACATCGTTAAAGACGAAAATTTTTATCTGGCGGGTTTTTACGTTTCGCCTTTGCAGGTCGATACGACTATTTTAATTTACGGGGTGAGAATATGAAGACTAATATTTTAAAACTTATAAACGGCGAGTATTTGCCCGTTACGGTAGAAACGCCCGACGAAGAAATTAAAGATACGCGTTCGTATAGCGAAAAGGTCGTTTCGCTTATCCGCGAAAAGTATTCTCTCGACGAAGAACTTGCTATTCAGCGCCAACGCGACGCTAAACCGCAGGAATTTAGCGAGTATTTTGCGTTTTGCGAAGAATGTAAGCAAAAAGCGAAACAAATATAGCGTACGGGCGGTTAAAAGCCGTTAAAAGATTGACATTTTTCGCGCGGGATATTAAAATGTAATTTGTTAAAACGTAACGCAAAAATACGGAGCGAAGTATGTTAGATTCATTGAACGGATTAGTAAGAACCGATTATACCGGCAATTTAAGGCTTAACGACGTAGGCAGAAACGTCGTCTTATTCGGCTGGGTGCAAAAGCGCAGAAATTTAGGCTCGCTTATTTTTATAGACCTACGCGACAAAACGGGCATAAGCCAGATAGTTTTCGACGAAAAAGCGGATAAAACTCTTTTTGAAAAGGCTGAAACTTTAAGGAGCGAATACGTTATCGCGGTTAAAGGAAATGTGCGCGAAAGAGAGAATAAAACCACCAAAATTTTAAGCGGCGATATTGAAGTTTTGGCGTGCGACTTACGCATTTTAAACGACGCCGACACTACGCCGTTTGAAATAAACGACGATACGCAGGTAAACGAAAACCTTCGCCTTAAATACAGGTACCTCGATTTAAGAAGACCGTCGCTTCAAAACGCCATGCGCGTGCGCTACGAAATAACCAAAACCACCCGCAACTACTTAGACGGGCTTGGGTTTACCGAAATAGAAACGCCGATGCTCGGCAAGTCTTCCCCCGAAGGGGCAAGAGAATATCTCGTTCCGTCGCGTATACACCCCGCGTGCTTTTACGCGCTTCCGCAGTCGCCCCAGCTTTATAAGCAGCTTTTGATGATTGCGGGCTTTGACAGATATTTTCAGATCACTAAGTGCTTCCGCGACGAAGATTTGCGCGCAAACCGTCAGCCCGAATTCACTCAGATCGACTTAGAAATGAGTTTTGTCGAGAGCGAAAACGACGTTATGTATCCCGTCGAAGGGTTGATTAAGGCGATATTTAAGCAAGCGATAGGCTTAGACCTCGGCGAAGAACACTTCAGACAGATGACCTATAAGGAAGCTATGGAGCGTTACGGTTCGGATAAGCCCGACACCCGCTTCGGCTTAGAACTTATTAACGTTTCGGATATCGCCGCGAAGTGCGATTTTAAAGTGTTTAAAGACGCGCTCGATATAAATATTAAAGACGTTATAAAAGGAAGCGTCCGCGCGATTAACGCGAAGGGTCTTGCCGATAAACTTTCCCGCAAGGATATAGACGCGCTTTCCGAATACGTCAAAACCCTCGGCGCGAAAGGTTTGGCGTGGCTCTCGCACCCGACGAACGGCGAAATTAAAGGCTCGATTCTTAAATTTTTGACGGAAGAAAATATCAAAGAACTTTCCGCAAGGCTTGATTTTAAAGAGGGCGATATTTTGTTCTTTGCGGCGGACAAAGATTACGTCGTGTTCAACGCTTTGGGCGGATTAAGGCTTTATTTAGCCGAAAAATTCAACCTTTACGACAAAGGTAGTTACGACGTTTTGTGGATAAAAGAATTCCCGATGTTCGAGTACAGCGAAGAGGAAGATAGATTCGTCGCCGTTCACCACCCGTTCACCGCGCCTCTTGACAGCGACGTGGAACTCTGCGAAACCGACCCGATGAACGCCCGCGCGAAAGCGTACGATATCGTCATCAACGGTCAGGAAGCGGGCGGCGGCACGATAAGAATCCACCGCCGCGATTTGCAGGAAAAAATGTTCGGCATTTTAGGGTTTACGAAAGAAGAAATCGCTAAAAAGTTCGGGTTTTTCGTGGACGCGTTCAACTACGGCGCACCCCCGCACGGCGGATTGGCGCTTGGGCTTGACCGCTTTGCGATGCTTTTAACAAAAACCGACTCGATAAAAGACGTTATCGCCTTCCCCAAGGTGCAGACGGCTTCCTGCTTAATGACGGGCGCGCCCGACCTTGTAACCGACAAACAGTTAAGGGAATTGCACGTTACCGCTATAGAAAAGGAAGAAACAAAATAATTTTTAAGCGCAAAAGCGCGACTGTTCGGCATTTTAGCGCGGCGAATATTCGCCGCGCTTTTATCGTGCTTAAAGATTTTAATTTTAAAAAAGGGCGGGTATATTTTATAAAAAATCGGTCGAAAATCAAGGCGTGCATATAATAAATTATATGCAAAAAAATTTTTAAAAAAATTTTAAAAAATTTTGCATAAACTCTTGACAAGCGCATATTATAGTTGTAAAATGTGTACAAAGTTAGCAGTTGAAGTATTAGAGTGCTAACAAATATAAGCGGAGATTGCTAAAAGGTATGGAGTTATCGAACAGGAAGAAAAAAATACTTCAGATAGTCGTTGACGATTATATCGAAACGGCGGTCCCCGTGTCGAGCAAAGCTATAAGCGAAAAGTACATGGACGGCGTTTCGAGCGCAACCATAAGAAGCGAACTTTCCGCTCTCGAAGAGCTCGGATATTTAACTCAACTGCATACGTCTTCGGGGCGCATACCGTCCGCGGAAGCGTATAAACTTTACGTAAGCGACCTTATGATTAAAGAAAAGCTTTCCGCAAAAGAGCTTAACTACATCAAAAAAATCTTTCTTGAAAAAGCGGACAACGTCGAAAGCGTTTTTAAAAACGCCGTCAAGGTTATAAGCGAGCTTACGAATTACACCTCTTTAGGCGTTTCTCAGCAGGACGAAGACGATAGGGTAAAAGAAATAAGGTTTTTCAGATTTAAAAAAGACCAGGCGTTGATTTTACTCGTAACCGACTTCAAACTGTATAAAGACAATTATATTTCCGTTCCCGAAGAAATGACGGACGCGCAGCTTTACGACGCAAACCAGATGATAAACAAGCTTTTTACGGGCAAAACGTTATCCGAAATTTGCAATTTGGAAGTTGACTTCAACGAAAGTTTTTCGGGGTATAAAACGGTGTTCGTGAACGTTATCGAAGCGTTAAAAACCTACTTTGACGGCGAAGCGGACGACGTTATAATGGAAGGCGAAGAAAAAATTCTGGAACACGCCGAGTACGGCGACATAAATAAAATAAAAGAGTTTTTATCCGTCGTAACCAGTAAAGACAAAGTTTTAAACATCTTGACCGAAGATAACAAAGATATAAAAATCAACGTTAAAATCGGCAGCGAAGGTTACGAAAACCTTCCGAAAGACTGTTCGGTGGTGACGGCGACGTACACCGCGAACGGTAAAAAAGTCGGAACCTACGGGGTTATAGGACCGCAGAGAATGGACTATCAAAAGGTCGTTGCGGTGCTTGAAAACGTAGGCAAAATATTAGAAAGCATACTCATCGGCAGGTAAACATGAAAGACGAAAAATTCAAAAAACAGCATAGCGAAGTCGAAGAAACTCCGGAGGAAGCGAACAACGCGTGTGACGAGATAGTCGAAGAAATTATTCCCGAAAGCGACGCGGAGTACGATTTTTCCGAAATGACCCGCGAAGAGGTTGAAGAACTTTTAAAGTCCACGCTTAAAAAGGGCGAAGACTTAAAAAGCGAAGCGGAAGCGGCAAAAAAAGAGGTCGCCGACGTTAAAAACAGTTGGCTGAGAACCGCCGCAGACTTTGAAAATTATAAAAAGCGCAACGACGGGATCCGCCAGACCGCTTATCGCGACGGCAAAACGGACGTTCTTAAAAAAATATTGCCGATAGGCGATAGTTTAGACAGGGCGCTCACCATGAACCTTGACGAAAAAACCCGCCAGGGGATAGAAATGACGGCAAAGAACTTTGAAGAAGTTTTAAAAAGTCTTGACGTTTTGGCGATAAACCCCGTCGGCGAACCGTTCGACCCGAACACGCAGGAATGTATAATGAAAGTTCCCGTAGAAGAGGGCGAAACGGAAGGAACGGTCAAACAAGTATTTTTAAAAGGCTATAAACTTGGCGACAAAGTTATAAGGTACGCTCAAGTTGTGGTTATCGGATAACTTAGTAAGCTACCCGATACGATAAATAAAAAATTCACTTAAAAGGAGATAATAATTATGAGTAAAATTATTGGTATAGATTTAGGTACTACGAACTCTTGCGTAGCGGTTATGGAAGGCGGCGAACCCGTCGTTATCGCAAACGCGGAAGGTTCGAGAACCACTCCGTCGGTAGTGGGTT
>CAKQMM010000126.1 GCA_934254755.1 uncultured Clostridia bacterium | reverse complement strand
GTTATGGATAATATAAAAAATATAAATTATACATTATTATTTGTCAAGCGTATAATGGGCATTGTACAAAAGGAGACAGTATTTATGGCACAGTTATTTGAAGTTTTTATGTTGATTTGCTTCGGCGTTTCGTGGCCGATTTCGGTTGTTAAAAGCATTAAGTCAAAATCGACGGGCGGCAAGAGTTTAGTGTTTACGGTAGTTATTATCGTCGGATATATTTGCGGAATAATAAGCAAAGTTGCAACAGCGGTCGCGACGGGCTCGCTCCCCTACGTTTTTTGGCTTTACATTTTTAATATAGTTATGGTCGGGGCGGATTTGGTTATATGGATAATAAACAAACGCCGCGAAGTTCACATCAATCACTTGAACGGTAACAAAAAAGCGCACAAGCACAATAAAGCTTTATCGGAGGCTTAATAATATGGAAACTATTGAAGAAAAGGCAAAAAAGTTTAAAATTTTAAACGACCTTGCGGTTAAAGGCGAAAACGTTGCGTTCGGTTCTAACTATTTATGCGACTTTCCCTTCTACACCCTTATGCAAAAGCGCGTGACCGATTACGCCGTTTATAACAGAAGCATCGAGGGGTTGACCGTTAAAGAAGCGATAAACGTCGTTGAAGATTGTTTGAAAAACTTAAACCCCGAAAGCATTTTAATATCTTTCGGCGAAAACGAAGTTTTAAACGACGAGTTTTACAGCGATTATAGGGCTTTAATCGCTAAAATTCAAAGATTCCACAAAAACTCTAAACTTTGTATTCTTCAACCCCGCGGTTCGGATATAACTTGCGAGAAACGCCTTAAAAAGATAGCGAGCGAAATGAAAGTTAAATTCATACCCGTAACGGACGAGACGGAAACCGACCGCGCCGTCTTCGGAGAAATGAGCAGTTTCTTCCGCCGCGGCAAAATCAGTTTTTTAGACGCTTTTGCCGTTTAAAAACAATATCGGTTAAAACCGCCGCCCGAATACATCAAGCGCTGTCATTCTGAGCCGTAGGCGAAGAATCTCCGCGGAAGCGCGTTTGATTTTTACGTTACCAGCGTTCGTTTCCACGAGACGTTTCGCTGACGCTCAACAAGACAAGCGCTGTTATATAGTAAGGTTGCGGCAATAAATTAAGTTCACCCTATTTCATCATAACCCCCATAAAAATACCCGCGGCTCGAATGAGCCGCGGGTATTTTTGTTTATAGTAGTTTTTACGGTCGCTCGACGGCTCAACTACCGCAAGCGATTAACCGCTTAAAATAGCCGAAAAGGTCGCTCGGCGTAATTAAATCAGACGACCGAGGGGAGGAGAACTTTATAACGTTTGTTTTAACGCAGTTAAAATGCTTTGCACCGTAAGGATGAAATTTTCGAGATATTTTTAACGGTTTTGAGCGACGCCGTACTTTTTGTACCGCAAGCGATTAACCGCTTAAAATAACCGAAAAGGTCGCCTTACGGCAAACGATAGAAAGTTCGACGACCCTATCTCACCAACCCGTTATAGACGGCGCGAATGGCGTTTTCAAAGTCTGCGCTTGCAACGCCGACGATGATGCTTATCTCTTTAACGCCCTGCGCAATGGTTTTAACGTTTATTCCGTTGTTGCCGAAGATAGAGAACACCTTACCCGAAATACCCGGTTTTAAAACCATGTTACGCCCGACGACTGCAACGAGAGCCAAATCGTTATCCACGTCAACGGAGATAACGCCGTAGACCTTTTTAAGTTCCGCTAAAATATCGTAAACGGAATTATCGATGCCCTTGCCGTCGACGATGACGCCGAAACTGTCGATTGAGGTGGGCACGTGTTCGACGGCTACGTTAAAACGCTTGAATACGTCGAGCGTGTCGCGTATAACGTCGAGTTTAGAAACGTTCATAGACTTGACTATCGTGAACGCCTTATAGTTTTTCCTGCCCGCTATGCCCGTTATAACGCAGTCGTTTTTCTCGGCGTCCTTGCAGATTTTGGTGCCTGCGTCTTCGGGGCGGTTGGTGTTTAAAATATAAATGGGAATGTTGAGTTCTTTTATGGGGAAAATCGTTTCTTCGTGAAGGACGCTTGCGCCCATATAAGATAGTTCCCTTAACTCGTCGTAAGTAATTTCTTCTATCCTTCTCGGACTATCCACGATTTTCGGGTCGGTTACGAGTATGCCGCTTACGTCCGTCCAGTTTTCGTACTTTTCGGCGCCAACGCTCATCGCTAAAATGGAACCCGTTATATCGCTTCCGCCGCGAGAGAATAGTTTTATTTCGCCCGTCGGGTACGCGCCGTAAAAACCGGGGACGACTATCCTTTGGTACTCGTTGAACTTATTAAGCACCGCTTCTGCGGTTTTTTGCTCGTTCAACTTTCCGTCGTAGCCGAAAAACACTACGTCCGCCGCGTCAACGAATTTATATCCGAGATATTCCGCCATTATTTTAGCGCACAAATATTCGCCGCGGCTGACGAGATAATCTTCGCTGAACCCGTTTTTCATATTGAACGCAATCGCGCCGAATTCACGCTTTACGTCAACCGAAACGTTCAACGCTTTGGTAATTTCTTCGTACCTGCCGATAATGGTATTCATTATGTGCGTGCTATCGACCCCGTAGCGGATATGCGCCGCCAAAAGGTACAATAAATCGGTAATTTTGTTGTCCGTTTTGTTCCTTTTGCCGAGTGCCGAAACGACGACTATTTTGCGTTTTTCGTCGCCTAAAACTATGTTTTTAACTTTTTTAAACTGGTTTTCGTCCGCAACGGACGAACCGCCGAATTTTGCTACGGTTATCATTATATTTTGTTTTCCTCGATAAGTTTTTCCGCTATCTGAACGGCGTTTGCCGCCGCGCCTTTACGGATATTGTCGCTTACGGCGTAGAAGAGTATGCCGTTTTCGCAAGATAAATCTCTGCGGATGCGCCCGACGTAAACGGCGTCGCTGTCGTTTGCGACGGTAGACACGGGATAGATATTGTTTTTAACGTCGTCTAAAACCACGACGCCCGCTTGTGAAGCGAACGCTTTGCGGACTTCGTCAAGGGTAAAGGGCTTGTTAAGTTCCGCCATAACCGACACGGCGTGAGCGTTCAATACGGGCACGCGCACGCACGTTGCCGAAACGGGAAGGTTCGGAAGGTGCAGAATTTTGCGCGTTTCGTTTACCATTTTAATTTCTTCTTTCGTGTAGCCGTTATCGGTGAAAACGTCGATATGCGGAATACACGTTTTAGATATGTCGTAGGGGTAAAACTGCGGTTTTTCGCCTTTTAGGGTGCGAATTAAATCGTCTTTTCCCTTTTGTCCGCTGCCCGAAACAGCCTGATAGGTGGAGTATACCACCCGCTTTAACCCGAAAACGTCGTTAAGCGGTTTAAGGGGCAAAACCGACTGAATGGTGCTGCAATTCGGGTTTGCGACTATTTTGCGCGCCCCGTCAAAGTCGCCGATATTTATTTCTGGCACGATAAGCGCGCACTCTTTAACCATGCGCCAGCAACTGCTGTTGTCGATGACGACCGCTCCGCTTTTTTCCGCTTCGGGCGCCCACTCTTCGCTCACCTTGCCCCCCGCCGAGAAAAGCGCGATTTCAACCCCGTCAAAGCACCCTTTTTTAAGGGCTTCGACGACGTAATTTTTACCGTTCCACTCTATCGCTTTACCCGCGCTTTTTTCGCTTGCAAAAAGCCTTAAATTCTTTACGGGGAAGTTATATTCTTTTAAAACTTTCAAAAAGGTCGAGCCGACAAGCCCCGTCGCTCCGACGACCGCCATGTTATATTCTCTCATATTAAACTCCTATATTTTAAACACGCGCGCCGAAAAAGCGTATTCGTTTCTCTTAGGCGCGGTTATTATTTTACTTTCTTTTCCGTCGAAAACGTAATATTCGTCCGCTAAAAAGTTATCGACAGCATACTCTTTATCCGCATTATAGTAATATTTTTCGCTGCCAGATTTTATTCTGAGTACATCCGACACCATTGCCGCCGCCGTAGGGTATCTCCCTGCGCCCTTGCCGTAAAAACCGAGCGTGCCGCTCAAATCGCAGTCGACATAAACGGCGTTATATTCGTAATTTATCGCGGATAGCGGCGACGATTTCGGAACCAGCACCGGCTCGACCGACATCTTGACTTTATCGCCGTCAAGCTTACTTTCCGCAACGAACTTTATAGCGTAACTCTTTTTATCGGCGTCCGCTAAAACTTTTTCGGTTACGCCCGATATTCCGTAGTGATAAATATCGTCTACGTTTAATTTCGCACCGTAAGCAATGCTCGATAAAATGCGTATTTTCCTCGTCATATCGAGCCCTTCCATATCGGCGGTGGCGTCGTATTCGGCAAAACCTAAATCTTTCGCCGTCTGAAGAGCCGCGTCGAAACTCATGCTTTCTTTTTGCATTTTGGTGAGAATAAAGTTTGTGGTTCCGTTTATAATTCCGTAAATTCTGTTCACTTTATTGACCTTAATCTCGTCAATAAGCGAGCATATAAGGGGTATTCCGCCGCCAACCGACGCTTCCGCCATAAAATATGCGCCCTGAGATTTTGCTAAATCGTAAAACTCTTCCATATGCGCGGCGACCACTTCTTTATTGGAAGTAACCACGCTTTTGCCGCTTTTAAGGGCTTTAACTATGCAGTCG
>CAKQMM010000125.1 GCA_934254755.1 uncultured Clostridia bacterium | reverse complement strand
CGCAAAATACCGTCGTCCAGACAGAAGTTGAAGGCTTTTAAGGGTTCGTTCCTCGAATAAAGCCACAACAAAACTTCGGGTTGATAGAGTTTTAAAAGAGTTGCGGGGGTTAAGTTAAGACCGCTCGACCCCGACATTTTGCCCGCCTGAGCCTCGTTCGTGCTTATGCCGATAAACTCGTAGCCTTGGAAAACGGGCGGTTCGTACCCGAAAATTTTAGCGGAAACGTCTTTAGCGGTGTCGTAACTGCCGTCTTTTGCGGCGTGGTCCTTTCCGCCCGGCTCGAAGTCAACGCCTTCGTACATCCAGCGCATCGGCCAGTCAACCTTCCATGCAAGTTTGCAGTTAAAGTCGGTTTTAAAATCAAAAGTGCCCTTGTGACCGCACTTGCACTCGTATTCGGCAACCGTTTCGGTATCGTCAAGCGATAAAATTTTAACGGTGTCGCGCTTGCAGCACGGGCAATAAATGCTGACGGGATAATACGCGTCGCGCTCGCCCTCAACCTGCTCTTGCGTTCTGTGCGAGTCTAAAATATCGAAAATTTCTTTACGCTTTTTAAGCGCAAGCAAAACGTAGTCGCGATATTTGCCGCTGCGATACATTTCCGCCTGATGGCGATAGTCCATATTTATGCCGAATTTTACGATAGATTCTTCAAATTCTTTCTCAAAATAAACGGCGTAATTCTCGGCGTCGCTATCCTTAAAGGGGTTAATGACGTCAACGTACGGAAAGCCTATATACTTTTCCATATCATCGTTCACTTTCTGAACGTTTACGGGAACTTTGCGGAGCCTGTCGAACTCGTCCCACGAGAACAAAAGTTTAGCTTTTTTGCCCTTTTTGATAAGAGCTTTCACGACGAAATAGCTCGTTGCGATATCGCGGAAGTTACCGATATGAATGGAGCCCGACGGACTTATGCCCGCCGCGCATACGTATTCTTCTTTATTAGGGTTTTTTGCTATGATTTTATCTGCGATTTTCTCTGCCCAATGCATTTCAATTCTCCTGTTTTTTTAAGTAGGCGGCTATAATTTCGTCTGCGACTTCGTCGGGCGTTTTGCCGTCAACCGAAACGACTAAATCGTAATTAGACATATCGGTTATATCGACGCCGTAAACGTTTTTATACCGTTCGATTTCGCTTTCGCGCCGTTTTGCTATTTTTAAAAACGCCTCGTCAACGCTTGCGTACTGCTCCGTTTCGCGCTGAGCGTTATAAACGCGCGCCGCAGCGGTCTTACCGTCGATTTTCATATACACGCTGAACGCGCTCGGCACAAAGTGCCACGCCATGCGCGAATCGAACAAGTAGTTGCCGCTCAATTTTTCGTATTCTTTAAGTTTATCGTCCAAAATTTTATCGAACTTGGGATGCGTTTCCATATACACGTTGAACGCGCCCGTATCCATGCCCATTTCCGCCGCCATTTTGCGCTGAATGGTTCCGATTGAAATTTTGTTTAAATTAAGTTTTTCTGCCAAAATCGCCCCGACGGTCGATTTACCGCTGCCAAGGTCGCCCGCCAGAGAAATTTTATGATTCTTATCTCCCATAAATTTTACCGCAACTTAAGTATGTATTTTTAAAATGATACTATATATAGGGCTTTTTGTCAAACTTTTAGGGGTTAAAAGAGTTATTTTACTGCGGAAACGACGAGTGAGGCTGCGCCGACGATGCCCGCCGCGTTGCCGAGTTTTGCGCAAACCACGTCTATAACCGGGGAACCGGGATAGCCGTAACTGTAACTCTCGGCGTAGGCTTTAATTTTATCGGTTAAATAATCGCCTTCTTTACTGATGCCGCCGCCGATAATTATCGCTTCGGGACGGAAAATGTTCATATAATCGAGTATTCCTTCGGTAAGGTAGGAAACGTAACCGTCGACGACGTTATTGCCGCCTTCGTCGCCTGCTTTTGCCGCCTTAAACGAAGTGATTCCGTTCACCTTTTCAATATCGCCGTCGACCAATTTCCACATATACGACGATTTGTTTTTAAGCATTTCGTCCTTCGTCTGACGGATAAGCGCGGTTGCCGAAGCGTACTGCTCGAAACAGCCCTTTCTGCCGCACCCGCACAAAAGCCCGCCTTTAACGAGGCAGGTGTGACCGAGTTCCGCAGCCATTCCGAGGGGACTTTCGTACAATTTTTTATCTATCACGACGCCGCCGCCCACACCCGTGCCGACGGTTATCATCACGACGTTAGAGTAATTTTTGGCAACGCCGAAGTAAACTTCGCCTAAGGTTGCGACGTCCGCGTCGTTTCCGACGAATACTTTCATACCGGTTAAATCGGATAATTGCTTGCAAAAGTCAACGTCTTTCCAGCCGATATTCGGCGCGTAAATAACTTTGCCGACGCGGGGGTTGACAGCACCGGGAATTCCCACGCCTATCCCTGCGATTTCTTCCTTTTTAAAACCGCCCGAGCTTATCAGCTCGTCTACCGTTTCAGCCATTTTTTTAATATGCTCGCTTGCGGGAACCTTTTCGGTTACGAACGTTGAAGATTTTACGATATTGCCGCCGGCGTCTACCACGCCGACTTTTATGGACATTCCGCCCACGTCTATTCCTATATAATACATAATTATTTCTCCTTATCGGCGGTTATAATACGCCGTTCATATATAATATGTCGGTTATAGCCTTTAAGTTGTTTTTGATTTTTTTGAAAGGCTTGAAAGCGTAATAATACGCAAGGTAGGATAATTTAATTTTTTCGGGGTCGCCGCCGTCAACGTAATTTTTAAAGGTTGACAAAACGTACAAAAGCTCTTCTTTATCGTCGCTTGCGAGTTTGCTTTGGTTAATCGCAAGCTTGTCAAGCTCTATAAGCCGCGTGATTTTTAACGGAAGAGGAATTTTTTGCGCCGAAGATTCCGCCCCCGCGGGTTTTAGAGGAAGAGCGTTATCAATGAATTCGGGCGCGGGCTGAGCGTTTGCGGGCGCACTTTCCTCCGCCCGTTCGTCGCTCGTGAACCCGCCGTCCGCGCTGATCATTTTTTTAGCGACCTCTAAAACGGCGTTTTTGAAGGGAATTAACAGTTTATTTGCAAAATTTTTGTAGGCAAGTTCGTAATTTTTGCCCGCGTCCATATAATCTAACAGATCGGTCAGCTGAACGTTTTTATAATTTATTTCGTTAAGCAACAAGTAAACGAACGCGATAAGCGTAGCGTCGTCTTCAGGCGGGTTGAAAATCTTATTTTGCCCGTCCACTTCAAACGTTTTTACGAGCGCTTCGTATAAATCGAACCCGTCGGTAAAATAGGCGAAAATATCGCTTAAAATTTTGGACGAATTTATTATCGCGATAAGGTCGAAAATTTTGGCGGAAGCGAACAGGTATCTGCTCGCCGCGATATCGTCAACCCCGTCTTTAAATTTTGTGATAGCGGTTTCTCTCGTCTTCATACATTCTCCGTCGCCACGCCGCAACAATGTACGCAAGCGGGCACTATATACTGTACTTACTCGTATATAATAGCACAATTTATATCTTCTATCAACAATTTTAAAATAAAACTCTTGATTTTTAGTCGGGTCTTATGTATAATAATAAAAAATAAACTAAAAGGCGCAAGCCTTTAGGAGGTTATTATGAAATCAATGCAAATTTCTCTTGAAAAAGCAAGCCAGGTTAAAGACTTCGTTCAGATAGTTCAGAAATATCCTTACGATATCGAACTTAAAAGCGAAAGATATATAGTTGACGCTAAATCCATTCTCGGCATTTTCAGCCTCGATTTAGCCCGCCCGCTTACCATCGAAATTCACAGCGACGATTGCAACGACCTTTTGAAAGAACTTAAAGCGTTCGCACTTTAATCGGCGTTTTTGTTAAAGGCGGCATACCATGGCAAAAGGCGATTCGACCGTAAATAAGTTAATATTGTTGTTCGTCTTCGATAAAATGGAATGTCCGGTGCTCGAAAACACTCTGATAGATATATGCTGTTCGTCGAACAGCTGGATATCTTATATGGACTGTAAACCCGCGCTTAACAAACTTATCGAAGAGAACTTCGTGTACAACGTGGCGGCGTACGGCGACCCGCTTTACTCTATCACCCCCGAAGGGAGATATTGTTTAGCGGAATTTTACGTGCAGATTCCGTCCTCGACGCGCGAATCTATTTCGGCGTTTATTAAGCAAAACAAGCTTCGTTACAGAAAAAAGCAGGAAGTCAGCGCGGACTATTATATGAATAAAGATTCGACCTACACCGTCTATCTTAAAATTCACGACGTGGCGCGCCCGATGCTCGAACTTAAATTCAACGTAGCGAACAGACAGACCGCAAAAAATATTTATAAAAAATGGGAAGAAAAGGCCGCTAATTTATACGCGCTTATTTACGATAACTTAGTGGACTAAAGGGGAAGTTTTATGACGACTTATTTAACGAACGGCACTTGTTCGAGACAAATTATTTTTAACGTGAACGATTCGGGCGAAGTTGAAGACGTAAAGTTCATCGGCGGCTGCTCGGGGAACTTGCAAGGAATAGCAAAACTTGTAAACCACCGCCCCGTTGACGAAGTTATCGAACTTTTGTCCGGCATAAAGTGCAGAAACAACACGTCCTGCCCCGACAAACTTGCAAAAGCTATTATAAAGTATAAAAACTAACACGAAAAAGGGGCT
>CAKQMM010000124.1 GCA_934254755.1 uncultured Clostridia bacterium | reverse complement strand
CGGTAAACTTTTGGGTTTACGGCTCTACCGAGCAACTTGCGATGTACAACGCGCTCGTTCAGGAGTTTAACGACGGGTACGGCGCGTCGCACGATGTAAGGGTCAAATTAACCACCAAGCCGAACGGCACGTACGAATCGGCGATTTTGTACACGGCGAACTCGTCTTCCGGACCCGACGTTATCTTGGTTCAGGACGCGGAATTTAAAAAGTACGCGGTCATGGGCTTTTTCAGCAATATTCAGAGCGAACTCGACGCGGTTACCGATATAGATATATCCGACATTATGCCGAGCATAACGTCAAGGCTCAAATATAACGTTACGACCAACACGTCCAACGATAACGACCCGTTTTACGCATTGCCGCTCGAAAGCCAGCCCAGCGCGCTTTATTATAACGAAGACGTTTTAAAGGCGGCGGGCATTATCGTCATATCGGTTGACGAAGCGGATATGGATAAATGGAACGCGGGCGAAATTTCGGACAGGCGCGGTCAGAAAAAGAGCGATTTTGCGAAATTAAACGGAATAACCGTTCCTAAAAAAGGCTTCTTCAGAAGCGAAAACCCTTACGTTTATTCGAGCGGTTACGACTGGTCGAAAGTCGGCAAAAGCGAAGTTTTGGTCTTTAACAACAGAATTGCCATGAACTGGGACGAAGTTGAAGACGTCGCTTCGATTTTCTCCGTTCAGACTAACCCCGACCCGAATAAGGGCAGCGTTACCCCCTATAACACCACTTACGGTTACTTTACCGAAAACTGGTTCAACTACGGCTGGTCCGTCGGCGGCGACTGTTTGAGAGATTTAACGGGCAACGGCGACTGGAACTTCTCGCTTCTCGACCCGTCGAGCAACTACATCGTCGCAAAAGGCGAATTCGTGGGGAGAACGGGCAAAAAATACGCCGTCGGCGAAACGGTCGATTATATCGACAGAATGGACATTAAGCAGGTGAACGGGGCGGACGAAGTCGTCGTTCCGAACAGCGACGGAACTTACAGCCACACCGCGGCTGCGGGCGGCGGCAAGGTGGAAGAATGGTCGGGCGTCAAAACGGCGGTCGATAGCGGCGTGCTCGCAAAACTTCCGTCGATGCGCGACGCGTTTTCAAGATACCTTCGCTTAGGCGCGGCTAAAGAATCGAATATCGACGGCGAAGGCGGCTTGAACATTTCCCCGAACCCCAACACTTTCTCTAACAGAACTTCGGTCAACTACTTCTACGGCGGGAACCTTGCCTTTTTGCAGGCAATATCCCCGTATATGGTAGAAGTCAGCAAATACGCAGGCTTCAAATACGATATTTGCCCCCTCGTCGTGTACAAAGAATACACCGACCCGCTTGACCCTTACTGCGACACAGTTAAGGTTCAGGGGCTTAAAGCGGGGCACTCGAACACCTTATCTTTGGGCGTTCGCGAAAAATCGCAAAATAAAGCTAAAGCCGCAACCTTTATTAAATGGTGCGCTTCTAAAGACGCTCAAAAAATAAGGGCGGAAATGGGCTTCTTCCCCAACCAGGCGGAACTTTTAAGCGATATTAAGTTTGCAAACAACGCTCCGCAAAACGCGGCGGTCTTCTCCGAATCAATGGCGTTCGAGCGTCCGGGAGATTGGTGGTACATGCCCGACTATAACTGGGTTCAGCAGTGGTGCGTAGACCTTAACAGTCAGGTGAGAAACAACAAAATGGATTACGCTACGTGGGCGGTCGAGGCGATAGGTAAAACCAACACCGCGCTTGCGGAATACAAAAAATATCAAAGGACGTAATTTTAATGACTGACACTTTAAAAACGCCGCAGAGCGTCGCTAAGCGCAAAAAAGCGCGCAAGCAGGACCTTCTCGGCACCCTTATGATATTGTTGCCGATGGCGGGCTTCGTTATATTTTCGGGCTTCCCGATAATATTGTGTTTAGTTACCTCGTTCAACCACCTTATCGGCATAGATATATCGAACATGACTTTCGTCGGGGTGGAAAACTACCTACGCGTGTTCAAAATGAACGACTTCCGCCACGCGGTCGTAAACTCGCTTTTATACGCGTTGCTTGTCGCCCCGCTCGAAACGGTCACGTGCGTGTTCTTCGCGCATCTTATCTCTAAAAAATTCCCCGGCAGCAAGCTTGCGCGCATAATACTCTTTTTGCCGCAGGTTTGCTCGTCCGTCGCGATAGTATTCGTTTTCCAGTGGATATTTCAGGAAGACTTCGGCGTTATCAACTCGGTTATTTACCCTATAACGGGCGAAAACATAAAGTTCTTCACCGACGCGAAGTGGTACAGGGTGGCGGTCGTGGTAATGTCTTTGTGGCTTAAAGGCACCAACGTTATTATTTTAGACTCGGCTTTTGCAAACGTAGATAAATCGCTTCAGGAAGCGGCGAGAATGGACGGCGTTTCGGAATTCAAAGTATTCTGGAAAGTTACGTTCCCCGCGGTAACCCCCGCGATATTCTACGTATTCACGATGTATCTTATCTCGGCGGCGCAAGAGCAGTCTATAATGATGTTCTTCACCCCCACCAACCCTTACGGCCCCGAAGCCGCGGGCATAACGCTTACGCTTCTCATTTATCTTTGCGCGTTCGGCGATAAACTTGCGACTTACGGCATGGGCGTGTCGTGCGCGCTATCGTGGATAACGGCGCTGATTATCGTTATTTTAACGAGGCTTAATTTCTATTTATCGAAATTCTGGGTGAAATATGATAACTAAAAATTCGGTTAAACATAGAAAACTTATCGCGGGCGACAGGCTGATTGCGAGTAAGAAGAATAAGGTGTGGCAATACGTAGGGTTTTACTTTTTTATAACGCTCGGCGCGCTCGCCATACTTATTCCGCTTTATATAATGGTTATCTGCTCGCTTATGACCCCCGCCGAAACGAATGACGCGGCGTTCCACTGGTGGCCTAAGCAAGGTTTTTCGATCGAGGGCTATAAACTTGCGTACAGCGTAGATTTCGGCGGCGTAACATTATTGAAAGGCTTTTTCAACACCTTGCTCATTTACATTCCCGCAATATTCGTGGGGAGCTTCGTGTCTTCTATGGCGGCGTATGCGTTCGCAAAAATAGAATTTAAAACGAAGAAAATAGCGTTTGCCATTTTAATGTTCGGAATGACGCTTCCTAACTGCATGGGTTTAGCGGCTTCGGTTATTTTGTACGATACGATAGGTTGGGTCGATACGATACTCCCCCTTATCGTACCCATAATGATGGGCGGCATAGGCGTGGTATTCTTTTTAAGGCAGTTTTACGCAAGCATACCCGACGATTTTATCGAAGCGGGCTACATTGACGGGTTTAGCCATTTGCAGATATTTTTCCACATAATGCTCCCCTTAGCTATCCCCAGCATGCTTTCGCAGTTCGTGCTTCAATTTATAGGTTGTTATAACGACTATTTATCACCGCTTTTGTATCTGCCGAACAATATCGAATTTGCGCCTATGGCTCTCGTTATCCAGAACTTTTCGGGCGCGTACTCGCAAATTTGGTGTCAAAAGCTGGCGGCGTGCGGAATAAGCATGTTCCCGCTGCTGATTTTGTATCTCATTTCACAAAAATTTATCCTTAAAGGGGTTGCGATAACTTCCGGCTTAAAGGGATAAAAACGAAACGTATAGGGAGGAAATATGAAAAAACCGATTAAAATTCTAAGCCTTGCCGCAACGCTTATAATAGGCGTTTCGTGCGTGACGGCGTGCAAAGGTTCGACGGGCAAATATAATTTGGCTAACTTTCAGCCCGCCGCCGAAACCGATGGATACGACACCGAGCTTTTGTATAAAAACCTGTCTCAGTTCTGGGGCGGGGACTCGGGCGTTATTTACATCGACGAAAAAGACGACCCCGTTTACGGCGGTTATTTCTATCAGTATATGTCGGGCTGTGCGGGCGTATATAACGGAGATTTAACGAGCGGCGCGGTCGCTTGCGATAAGGACGGCAACGTGCCGAAAACCGCGGCGGATATAGACCATTACGGGTTTGTCGCCTGCACCCGCTCGAAAGATTTGAACGACTGGGAGTTAGTCGGCAAAGTAGGGCACGGCTGGTCGCTTAAAGTTATGCCGGACGAATGGGTTTATTCGTCCGTCTGGGCACCCGAAGTTATCTACGACCAAAAGTCGGATAAGTACTACATGTATTTTTCGGGCAAGTCTAAAATCAACAACGGCGGCGACGAAAGGCTTCACTACACGAACGACGATTCGGGCGCGTTTTCAAGGTTTTATTTAAGCATAGCCGTTTCCGAAACCCCCGTGGGGCCGTTCACTTTGGTAAGTTCGCTCGAATATTACGGCGAAGACGGCAATAAGAACGAAAAGGGCGAAGTGGTAGATAAAAACGGCGACGTTATAAACGGCTTAAACCCCGTTATAGACCCGGGCTACTACTTTAAAAACAACCCGAACTCTATTTATCGCGACCAGTTAAAGGATATAGCCTATCCTATATGGTCGGCGATAGACCCCTCGCCTTTCTTTGATGAAAACGGAGATTTATATCTTTATTTTTCTAACCACGGTTCGAACATAATACAGAACAAAAACAAAATGTCTTCGAATCCGAACGACGAGGACTACGACGGCTCGCAGTACACGCACGAAGTGTGGGGAATGAAGATGAAGGATATGATTACCCCCGACTACGAGTCCATGCGCGTGGTTATTCCGTCGGT
>CAKQMM010000123.1 GCA_934254755.1 uncultured Clostridia bacterium | reverse complement strand
CGCTAAGGGTGACGGCAGATAATTTTCAATATAAAATCGGCAGGAGCAAGCCCCTGCCCTACGTTAAGTTTGCGTGGCTTTTAAAGCCGGTGCTTTAAAAAAAGACGGGGAATTTTACTAACACCGCCTTTTCTATATATATTATGTTTTAATCTTCTTTGTCGCCGGTTTTTACAAATGCTTTGACTATTGCCATAATCGCCGCGTAAGCGATAGCGGCAATCGGCCAGACTATCCAGGAAATCCCCCAGCTTTTGCCGATAAAACTCCATGCAAGGTATCCCGCCGTGACGAGCGGCCAATACGCGCCGCAAACGGCGTCAACCGCTTTGTTCGCTTTTTTTGCCGTTTTTGAATAGTCGCCGCGCTCTAAAATTGCGTCGTAACCCGATTTTTCAATCGCCGCGCGAACGATAAGCGCAACGCCGACGGAAATTATAACCAGCAAAAGCGCAGTCATCGACGTATATATAACTTCTCCTACGTTTAACGCCCCGCTTATTATGAGCGGCAAAACCGCTATAACGCATATTACAACCCCGACGGAAAGGAAAACGACAAACTTCTTTTCAAATTCCAAAAGGTGCTCTTTCACTTCGCTTTCAATCGTTTTGCTTACCGTAAACGACTGCTTGCTTATAAACCCGAATTTATTGAGTTTTATGCCGTAAAACACGAATATAAACACCGCCGCGGCAACGAGCAAGAAAAGCGCAGTCAACCCAACCGTGACGGCAACGCCCTCGCTTATATTCGCGCCCGAATATTCCGAAAGCCCCGCCATAAACACGAGTAGCGCGGGCGACAACACGCAAAGCATTGTTGCAACGGCAAACAGTTTGCTCGTTTTCTTTTTTAAAGTTAAGTACTCGCGCGCAGCTTCGTCGCTTACGTCCGGCAAATTTTCGCCGCCGCCCGCTCTAATTCCGGTTTGCTCGTTATCCGCTGATTTTTCACTGCAATCGTCTTTCAACAAATAATCGGTCGTGCAACCGAAAATTTTTGCCATATCGACGATTCTTGTTAAATCGGGCGTAGCCTGCGCGCTTTCCCATTTAGATACCGCCTGGCGCGACACGCCCAACTTGTCGGCAAACTCTTCTTGATTAAGCCCCGCCCGCTTTCTTTCAGATATAATTTTATCCGCTAACATTTTTATCTCCTTTTTATGCGTCTATTGTACTACGAATTTTGGTTTACTTCAACCAAGTTTAACTTGAACTTTGTCAACCCACGGTTGCATTTGCGAAAATTTTTCTCAAAATATATGCGCTTTTATGCACGTTAGCCATAATATGCGCTACGTTTGCGCATTTACGACGATTTAACACGCGTTACGCCTGCGCACATATCGTTTTATAGATAAAAAGCCTTAAATACCCGTAACCGTAAAAATTCCCCGCTTATCGGCGGGGAATTAAAACCGTTTTTAAGGTTTATTTATTATTTTGCTAAGATATCGAAAATTTTATCGGACACGTCGCTTGCGTTTTCGATATTAAGCCCTGCGATAAGGGCGGCTTCCGCGTACAAAATTTCGGCGTAAGTTTTAAGGGTATCCTTATCGTTTTTATACAAGTCTTTAAGTTTTTCTGTTATCTTGTGATACAAGTTGATTTCAAGCACTTTTTGCGCTTTGACGGCGTTTTCGCCGTTAGGCATAGCGTTTAAAACCCGCTCCATTTCGATGGACACGTCGCCTTCGCTCGACAAGCACACGGGGTGATTTTTAAGGCTCGTCGTTCCGACGACTTTGCTCACTTTGCCGTTTAACGCTTCTTTTATGAAAGAGAAAACTTCTTTTTCTTCGTCGGACGAATTATCTTCGCTCTTAATATCTTCCTGCGTGATGTTTTTGAAGGCGTGCTTATCGTACTCGCCCATAAACTTGACGGCAAATTCGTCCACCTCGTCGATAAAGCAAAGCACGTCTTTTCCGTCGTCGAGATATTTTTCGGTCTGCGGAAGGGCTTTTATCGCGTCAATCGTCTTGCCGCTTGCGTAGTAAACGCTATCCCCTTCGGCTAAACCCTCAACGTACTCTTTAAGAGTGATTTTTTTGCCCTGCTTTGCGGAATAAAACAGCAATAAGTCCTGCAAAGTTTCCTTATTCATTCCGTAGCTTTGATAAATGCCGTATTTAAGTTGAAGCCCGAACGCGTCGAAGAACTTTTCATAACTCTCGCGGTCGTTTTTCTGCATATCTAAAAGTTCCGCTTTGACCTTTTTTTCAATGCTTTGAGCGATTGCTTTAAGCTGGCGGGACTGCTGAACCGTTTCACGCGAGATGTTAAGCACAAGCTCGCTATCGACGACGCCTTTTACGAAACTGAAATAATCGGGCAGAAGTTCGGCGCATTTTTCCATTATCATAACGCCGTTGGTGTATAATTTAAGCCCCTTTTCGTAGTTTTTAGAGTAATAATTGTAAGGCGTTTTTGCGGGGATATACAGAAGCGCTTTAAAGTCGACCGCGCCTTCGACGGACATAGAAATGGTTTTTAAAGGGTCGTCCATATCGTAAAACGCGTCTTTATAAAACTCGTTCAACTCGCCGTCTTTTAACTCTTGCTTGCCCTTTTTCCACACGGGGACCATAGAGTTTAGCGTTTCTTCTTCGGTGTACTCCGTTTCTTTGTCCGCGCCGTCTTCTTTTTTATATTTGGTGACGAGCGTTTTTATAGGGTAACGAACGTAGTCGCTGTATTTTTTGACGAGATTGCGAATGGTGTACTCTTCAAGATAACTATCGTAATTATCGCCGTCCGCGTTCGGTTTTAAGTGAAGAATAACGTCAGTGCCGTTCGTTTCTTTATCGCAAGGGGTTATATCGTAGCCTTCCGCGCCGCTGCTGACCCATTTGTTTGCCGTAGCCTCGCCGTATTTTTTAGATATAACTTCGATTTTATCTGCGACCATAAAGCCGGAATAAAACCCTACGCCGAACTGACCTATAATATTGATATCTTCGTTTTTGACGTTTTCGTCCTTTTTAAAGTCGAGCGAGCCCGATTTTGCAATCGTGCCTAAATTATTTTCAAGCTCGTCGGCCGTCATGCCGATGCCGTTATCTCTTATGGTCAAGGTGCGCGCCGCTTTATCTGCCTTTATTTCGATATAAAAGTCGTTACGGCTAAGCCCGGTGATATTGTCGGTCAACGCCTTATAATAAAGTTTGTCTATCGCGTCCGAACAGTTGCTGATAAGCTCCCTTAAAAATATTTCTTTATTAGTGTAAATAGAGTTTATCATCAAATCTAAAACTTTTTGCGATTCCGTTTTGAATTGTTTCATAAAATCATCTCCATACTCATTAAAATTAGCACTCTTCACCTTTGAGTGCTAATTTATTATAGTTCCCTTACTTAAAAAAATCAAGTGTTTTTTAAAATTTTTTTGCGGTTTTTTTAAGTTTTTACATAACGCGAAAAAGCGGACGAATTCGTCCGCTTTAAATCAAGTTATAATAAGTGGGGCTTTTTAGCCTTTCTTTTCTTCTTTTACGATAACTTGTTCGCCGTCATAGTAACCGCACTTAGCGCAAACCCTGTGGGCTTGTTTCTTTTCGTGGCACTGAGGACATTCAACCAAAGTGGGAACTTTAGCTTTATAGTTATTTGCAAATCTTTGATTGCCGACCTTCTTCGATACTTTATGCTTAGGAACTGCCATTTTTAAACACCTCTTTTTAAATTTCGCATTTGCAACTTTCTACGTTTAAATTCGCGCCGCATTTCGGGCATAACCCTTTGCAATCGGGCTTGCACAAAATTTGCGTGGGGAAGTTAGTGATTATTGCGTCCTTTACCGCAAGCGACGCGTCCACTATCCCGCGGGAATATCCGTATTCGTCTTCTTTCGGGTTAAAAGCGTTGTAGTCTGCCGAAAATTCTTCGCTGAACTTGTAAACCGCCTTGCCTAAACACCTTGCACACTCGCCAACAACGGTGCAGTCGATAGTTCCGTCCAGATAAACCAAATCGCCGTGAAGTTCTGCGTCAAGGTTTACGTGCACGTTTCCGTCGATATAAGCGTCAGGATACGGTAATTCGAGTTCGGGGATAACTTCGTTAAAATCGTAATTTTCTACGACTTTACCCGACTGTTTTTGCTTTTTAACGTCGATTAACATTATATTGCTTTACGATTATATAATATTTGATTTTTATTGTCAACTCAATCACGCACGCTTTATCGGTTTTTTATTTGCCGAAAGCCATTTTCATAGTGTCGCGCGCGATGACGAGTTCTTCGTTGGTGGGGATAATAAGCACTTTGACCTTTCCGTTTTTAGCGGTTATGTCGCGAATCTGACCGTTGTTTTTCACGGCGTTTTTGTCAAGGTCTATTTCTATGCCTAAAAATTCCAGACCTTCGGCAACTGCCACACGCACCTGATAGTCGTTTTCGCCTACGCCCGCGGTGAACACTAAGCAGTCTATTCCGCCCATTGCCGCCGCATACGCGCCGATATATTTTTTAACGCTGTAAGCAAAAATATCGAGGGCTATTTTCGCGCGGTGGTTACCTTCCTCGGCCGCGGTTTGTAAGTCGCGGAAGTCGGAAGAAACGCCGCTTAAACCGAGCATACCGCTCTTTTTATTGCAGTAAGTCACCGCTTCGCTTATCGTCATACCCGTTTTTTTGCACAAAAACTCTAAAATAGCGGGGTCCAAATCGCCCGAACGGGTGCCCATGGG
>CAKQMM010000122.1 GCA_934254755.1 uncultured Clostridia bacterium | reverse complement strand
ACGCAACGAACCTTGAGCGTAACCTTTACTTAACCACTCAAATCATGGAAATCGACGTACCGATGGTCGTCGCTCTTAACATGATGGACGCGGTTGAAAAAGCGGGGGACAAAATCGACGAAAAAACGCTTGAAGAGCGTTTAGGCGTACCCGTAGTTAAAATATCCGCGCTTAAAGGTTCAGGACTAAAAGAACTTATGGATAAAGCCTACAACGAAAGCAAAAAAATCCGCGTAGGTCAGACCGTTCTCGAACACTCTCCCCTTGCTCACCTTATCGGCGACGTGACCATCGCCCTTAAAGGTCAGAACGTCAAAAACCCCTTATTCCACGCGGTTAAACTCGTTGAAAACGATTCTTTGGAAGTTAAAATGCACAAAGACGCGCTTCCGATGATCAACGAATTTAAAGCTACTTATAAGGACGACGTTTTCGGAACGGACTTCGAAGCGATAGTTGCGGACGGCAGATATAAATACATATCCAAAAACTTCGCGCCCGTCGTTTCCCACAAAGATAAAAACAAATTCAGAACTACTAAGTCTGATAAAGCGGATAAAGTTTTAACTCACAAAATTTGGGGTATTCCCATTTTCCTCGTTATCTTGTTCGCTATATTCCACTTAACCTTCTCTGAAAACCTTTTGTGGCTCGGTTCCATTTTCAAAATGCCGAGTTTGGAAGAATTAGGGCTTTTGGACGAAGAAGGCGAAGCTATTAACTTCGGCGTAAAACTTCTCTCTTGTATCTACGACGGAGCGGTCTTCTCGCCGGGCGTTATCGTCAATAACCTTTGGAACGAAATAATCGTGGGCGAATTGTTCGGCTTAATTAAAACCGGCATAGAAGCTACCGGCATGGCAGACTGGGCAATCGGTCTTATCAACGACGGTATTATCGAAGGCTTGGCTGCGGTTCTTTCCTTCCTTCCCCCGATTTTGGTACTCTTCCTCTTCTTCTCTATTTTGGAAGACTCGGGTTATATGGCGCGTATAGCGTTCATTTTGGACAGAATGTTCAGAAAGTTCGGCTTGTCGGGCA
Source organism: uncultured Clostridia bacterium (assembly GCA_934254755.1). GTDB lineage: Bacteria > Bacillota > Clostridia > Christensenellales > Borkfalkiaceae > HGM11412. Next base: position 3,668 of record CAKQMM010000122.1, on the reverse strand, counting down.
GAGCGTTCATGCCTATGATAATGGGCTTCGGCTGCTCGGTTCCCGCAATGATTAACACCCGTACCCTTGCGGACGAGAAAGAAAGGACGGCTACCGTCAGGGTTATCCCCTTCTTCTCGTGCGGTGCTAAACTTCCTATCTTAACTGCCGTTGCAGGCGGTATAGTAGCTTGGTTCGGCATCGGTAACGCAGACCTTATAACTTACGCAATGTATCTTTTAGGTATAGTTACCGCTATCGCAAGCGTACTTTTGATGCGTTCCACCACTTTAAAAGGCGAAACGCCCCCGTTCATAATGGAACTTCCGGCATACCACATGCCTCAGTTCAAAAACTTAATGGCGCACCTTTGGGATAAAACGAAACACTTCGTTAAAAAAGCGTTCACCATTATTCTTGCTTCTACTATCGTTATCTGGGTACTTACTCACTTCTCGTTCAGCTGGAAATTCCTTGCGGACGAAGAAATCAACCAGAGTATTCTTGCAAACGTAAGTATGCTCGTTCAGCCCTTGTTCACGCCGCTCGGCTTCGGTAGCCAGCTCGGCGAATACGGTTGGGTGTTCGTAGTTGCTGCGGTTGCGGGTCTTATCGCAAAAGAAAACGTTATCGCAACGTTCGCAACTCTTGCTTCCTGCCTGATAGCGGTCGCTAACCTTAACGTAGGCGGACTCGATATCGCTGCTGAAGACGGTATTGACGCCGTTCAGGCAATGATTCGTGCAACTGACATCACCGTTCCCGCGCTTCTTGCGTTCATAGCGTTCAACATGACCACTATCCCGTGCTTCGCGGCGGTGGGTACCGCAAAAGCGGAACTCGGCGCAAAGAGCTTCAAGTGGACGCTCGTGTTCTGGGTAGTTGCTTCCTACTTAGTTGCGGCTATGGTTTACACCATCGGCAGCGCACCTTGGTCGATAGCTATCTGGGCGGTTGTAATAGCGCTTGTTATCTTCGCGATAGTTATGTACAACAAAGGTAAATTAAACCTTAAATTTAAAAAGAAGGGAGCGTAAAGATTATGGGAGTCGCTGAAATTATTCTTATCGTGTTCTGCGCAAGCGTAGTTGTCGGCGTAATAATATCTTCCGTCATCAGAAAAAAACAGGGCAAATGCTCGGGTGACTGCGGCGGAGATTGTTCGCACTGCCACTCTTGCGTACACAAAGAGCCTAAACGCAAATAGTTTAAAAACGCTTCCGAAACTTCGGAAGCGTTTTTATTATTTAGCGATTAGTGAAAAAACGACTTATACCCGACCGCATTTTAGCGGAAGGAGCAAGCCCCTTTTCTACGTTAAGGTTTTCGGGTTCCGATTAGCCTTACCCCCCCCATTTGCTTTTAACAATATAAATAAACAGGAGAAGTTATGAAAAATATAGTAGTATTAAAAAACGTCAGCCGCGTATACACGAGCGGAGACCACGAACTTAAAGCGCTTGACGGCGTTGATTTAACTCTTGAAAGGGGCAAATTCGTCGTCGTTCTGGGGCCGAGCGGCGCGGGCAAATCGACCTTACTGAACCTTCTCGGCGGGCTCGATACGCCCACAAGCGGAAAAATAGTAGTCGACGGTACGGACATTTCGACTTTAAGCGGCGACGACTTGGCGAAATATCGTGCCGAAAAAGTAGGCTTCGTGTTCCAGTTTTATAACCTTATCCCCACCCTTACGGTTAAGGAAAACGTCGCGCTCGTAAAAGAAATTGCAAAAAACGCCTTTCCCGCCGAAAAACTGCTTGAAGAAGTCGGGCTTTCCGACCACCTTAACAACTTCCCGTCGGAGCTTTCGGGCGGCGAACAGCAAAGGGTTTCTATCGCGCGCGCGCTTTCAAAAAACCCCGAAATAGTGCTTTGCGACGAGCCTACCGGCGCGCTTGACAGCGAAACCGGCGTGACCGTTTTAAAACTTTTGCTTAAAATGGCTAAAAACTACGGCAAAACTATAATAATAGTTACCCATAACCAGAACATCGCCAAAATGGCAGACGTTGTCGTCAGGGTTAAAAACGGTAAAATCAAATCGGTTGAAAACGTCGAAACCCCTTTGACCGCCGACCAAGTGGAGTGGTAATATGCTATTCAAAAAATTATTCAGAACGGCAAAAGAGTACAAAGCGCAGTTCATTTCGATGATAATAATGGTTGCGCTCGGCGTGGGGGTGTTTTTAGGCTTCAATATGGAGTGGAAAAGCATCGAGCAAAATACCGAAAAATTCTTTGAAGAAACTCGTTTTGCGGACTACAGGCTCGTTTCCGCAGACCCTATGGGGTTTTCGGAAGAAAACCTTGACAAAATTGCGGGGATAGAAGGCGTTGAAGCGGCCTCGCGCTACGTAAGCGAAAACGCAACCGTGAACGACACGATAAAAACCGTCGCCTTAACCGTAACCGAAAACAAAAACGTATCTTTCTTTAAGCTTATGAGCGGCGAGGAGTACGATGAATTAAGCGAAAACGGCGTTTGGCTTTCGCAAAAATTCGCCGACGAAAACAACATTAAAGCGGGCGACGAAATTAAGTTTACCTACGCCTCAATCGAGTTTAACGGGGTTGTTAAAGGACTTGTAAAATCGGGCGAACACACCATTTGCATCGCCGATAAAACGCAGATAATGCCTAAATTCGACTCGCACGGGTTTGCGTACATACCCCCCGCTTTTTATAAAAAAGTTATGGGTGCGTACGTCGTTTACCCGCAAATAAACGTTTTAACAGACCTTAGTAAAGACGAATTTTCTAAAAAAGCCGATGAAGTCCTTCAAAAAACCACTCTCGTTTTAACGCGTGACGAAGTTATTTCTTCCGCGGGCGCCAAGGGCGAAATAGAGGAAGGGCAGACCATGGGCTCCATTATCCCCGTAATGTTTTTGCTTATAGGCATACTCACCATGGTCACCACCATGCACAGAATCACCGTTAAAGAAAAAACGCAGATAGGCACCCTTAAAGCGCTTGGTTTTAAAGATAAAACCATAACCCGCCACTACACTTCTTACGCGCTTGCGATAGGTTTTATTGGGTCGGTTTTAGGTTTCGGCGTCGCGTATATAATCGTCGCGATTATAATTAACCCGAAGGGTATGATGGGCGCTTACCTCGATATGCCGTACTGGAAGTTTTACACCCCGTGGTACTGCTATCTTATCGTCGCGGGCATAATAACCGCGCTTACCTTTATAGGGTACTTGTCGGTTAAAAACATGCTTAAAGGCACCGCCGCCGACGCGTTAAGACCTTACGTTCCCAAAAAAATGAAGAACCTTGCCGTTGAAAAGACTAAGTTTTGGGACAAGCTTCCTTTCGGGGCGAAGTGGAACTTGCGCGACGTTGCCCGCCATAAGGCGCGCACGGGCATGAGTTTAATCGGAGTTATCGGCTGCGTTATAATTTTGGTAGGCTCGCTCGGAATGAAGGACACCATGAAAGCCTTTTTAAGCGACTACTACGATACGCAGATGAATTACGAATATCGTCTGAACCTTTCCGCCGATATAACGGAAGAAAAAGCGGATAAAATCATTGAAAACGTAAACGGAGATTACAGCGCAAGCGTCAGCATAGAATACGGCGGCAAGCCGATATCTCTCGATATATACGGGGTTAAAAACGGTTACGTCAATTTTTTAAGCAGTAAAAAAGGAAGCGTAAAAGTCCCCGATACAGGC
>CAKQMM010000121.1 GCA_934254755.1 uncultured Clostridia bacterium | reverse complement strand
GGGGTATACTTATAACGAGCGCGCACGGACACGACACGACTAAGAAGGAAAGCGCACGGTATATCCACGTGGACGGGTCTTTGGTTATAATCGACGGAACGATGGCGAGAAGAAGCGCGAACCCGACAACCGCGGGAGTGTAAACCTTAGAAAATTTGGTTATAAAGTTTTCCGCGCGGGACTTGTTTTCGGAAGCGTTTTCAACGAGGTTCAAAATCTTGGAAACGGTCGAGTCGTGGAATTCTTTCAAAACCTTGACTTCGATAGTTCCGGTGACGTTTACCGAGCCGCTTATAACTTCTTCGCCCTCTTTAACGTCAACGGGAACAGATTCGCCCGTCAACGCGCGGGTGTCGAGCGAAGTCATACCCTTTACGATAACGCCGTCAAGGGGAATTTTTTCGCCCGCTTTAACTAAAATAACCTCGCCCGTTTTAACTTCTTCGGGCGAAACGGTCACGACCTCGCCGCCGCGCATAACGTTAGCAAAGTCGGGGCGGATATCCATAAGCGAAGTTATATCTTTCCTTGACTTTCCGACGGCGTAGCTCTGGAACCATTCGCCGACCTGATAGAACAAAAGCACGGCGCAGCCCTCGTCGAAGCCTTCGACTTCTTTGCCCGTAAACCCACGGGTCAAAGCAAGCGCAAACGCGCCGAAAGTCGCAACGACCATCAAAAAGTTTTCGTCGAGCATCTGCCCGTTTTTAATATTCAAAAACGCCTTTCTTATAACGTCGTGCCCGATGTAAACGTAAATTATAAAGTATATGCCGAAAGCGAGCAAAAACCCGTACTTGCCGCCGATTAGCGTTGCAAAATTTTTACCCGTTTCCATGCCGCCCGTCATAAGTTTAATAAAAATTTTATCGAACAGCATAACGACTAAGAACGCGCCGAGCGCGATAATTATTCGTTTTAAATTCCTTTTTAACTTTTTAGTCATAAAAGTTCTCCGCTTGTTGTTTTAAAACGCCCCGATTAAAGGGGCGTTTTTAATAATTTTACACCTTTATTTAGTCGTTTACCTCAAAATCGGGTTCGACTTTTTTGGCCGCTTTAACCGCCGCTTTATAAACTTTATCGAACACTTCGTCAGCCGCTTCAAGAGTCATTTTCTGGTTGATAAAGTTGACGCTGACGGAAGTTACGCCGTCGATTTTTTTGATTGCGTCTTCGCATTTTCGCGCGCAAACCGCGCAGTCGATTTCAATGTTGTAAACCTTTTTCATAATAATTATCTCCTTTATTTATGGCGTTTTAAGTCAATTTAACCGCAAAACGCTTATTTTTCTTTAATATGGGCAAGTGCGCACTCGTAAATTTCGGAAACATGCTCGTCGTCAAGCGAATAAAAAACTTCTTTACCGCTACGGCGCGTTTTAACGAGTTTTGCCTGCCGCAAAATGCGCAACTGGTGAGATATTGCGGACTTATTCATGTTCAGACACTCCGCTATATCGCACACGCAAAGTTCCGAAATTTCAAGACAACTTAAAATCTTAGTGCGGGTCGAATCTCCGAACACTTTGAAAAGCTCGGCTAAGTCGAAAACGTCGTCATCGCTGATTAACTTCGCTTTGACCGCTTCCACTTCGCTTTTATGAACCTTTTCGACTTCGCACTCGTACGCTTTCATTTTGCTCCTTATTTATGTTGAACGGTTGAATAATTGTTCAACTGTTTACAGTATATAACCGCTCGTTTTGTTTGTCAACGGTTTTTAATATAGTTTTTTGCTTTTTTTAAAAATTTATTTCAAGCGTTTGACGGCGGAGGGCTTTCGGGTATAAAATTTAGGCAATTAAAGGAAATATTATGGCTGATTATATAATAAGAAAAGCGGAAATAAAAGACATACCCGCGCTTGACAAACTATTGTACGAAGTGCATAAAGTTCATTCGGATATCCGCCCCGACCTGTTCCGCGCGGGCGCGAAGAAGTATACGGACGAAGAACTCGCTAAAATTCTGACCGACGAATTAACCCCCGTTTTCGTTTACGACGACGGCGAAATTCAAGGTTACGCCTTTACGGTTATAATCGACCATAAAAACGATTTGTCGCTCGTTCCGTATAAAAGCGTTTATATCGACGACTTGTGCGTCGAAAAAGATTGCCGCGGAAAAGGCGTAGGCAAAAAACTTTACGAACACGTTTTAAGTTTTGCTAAATCTATAAACGCATACAACGTGACGCTTAACGTATGGGCGGGGAACGACAGCGCGCTTAAATTTTACGAAAAAATAGGTTTGCGCGTGCAAAAAACGGGAATGGAAGTTATTCTTTAAAAGCACCCGCCGCGCCGTTAAGACAATAATAAAAAATCGCTTTACCGAATCGACGGCAAAGCGATTTTTTATATCGTATCGATTTATTTTTGCATAACTTTAAAAAGTATTTTCCCCGTGACGAACGTAACGGTTGCGGCAATGATGAAAATCAGCACGAAAACGTTCACTTTTTCGTTCCACCTAAACGCGATTATAACCACGTCTCCAATAAGCGCAACGACGAACGGTATTACATACAATAAATTCGTACCGTCGCCTGTAAACACCGAACGGCACGAGTAAGTAAACGCCGCTACGAGGGCAAGAGCCGTAACCGCTTCTATTACGTGAAACAGCGTTGAAAAGCGAATTTCCGACTTATACATGACGGGAATCGCCATAGAAAACAAAACGAGATAAATCAGCGAATAAATTCTGAAAAACGCCTTTCCGTCCGCCTGCACGTTCAAAACGGTTTGTACCGCCATTGCCGCTATTATGAAACCGTAAGCAACGAATTGAAGCGGCGCTACGGTATGTTCGGTATGAACCATTCCCGACACGAGAATAACGCCCGCCGTTATGCTTAGCATAGTGTAATCGACTTTTTCGTTTTTAATAAAAAGCGATTTGAAAAATCCGCCGTTAAACGCCGCGAGCATAACGAGCGTAGACAAAAGCGAAACGATAGTTAAAACGTTTACGTAACCGTCAAACCCGCCGTTGAACAAACCGTTTTTTACCGATAAAACTATGCTACGCGTCCTTTCAACGCCTAAAATCAAAAAATAAGCCAAAAACAGCCACGAAATAATCATGGTCATATTCCACCCCGCTTTGCGGTTAAAAGATTCAAGCGATAACGCCGAGATTTTAGCCGCGCGCTACGTATCGCTTAGCGTTATCATAATATATAAATCACCGTTAGTCAAGAATATTAAAAAATTGTGTAAATTTTTTTTAACGCCGCTTTTAGTTTGACGGAACGAAAATAAAAGAATATACTTAAAAAAACACATTAAAAAGCGGCAACGCGGAAAGGACATTATGATAAACGAAAATACGCGGCAAAACCTTAATTTTAAGCAAACGCTACTGATATCGAGCATGCTGTTCGGCTTGTTTTTCGGCGCGGGTAACCTAATCTTTCCGATATATATGGGAAGTTTGGCGGGGTCGAAAACGGCAGTTGCTTTAATCGGCTTTTTGATTACGGGCGTCGGGCTCCCCCTTTTGGGCGTTGCGGCGATAGGCGTAAGCAAAAGCGACGGACTTATAGAACTTTCGGGCAAGGTAGGCAAAGGTTACGGCATATTTTTCACCTGCGCGCTATACTTAACGATAGGGCCGTTTTTCGCAATTCCGAGATGCGCCACCGTTCCGTTCACCGTAGCGATTGAGCCTATGGTTAAAAGCGGCGCGAATTTAAAAGTTATTTTAGCGGTGTTTTCTTTCGTGTTTTTTGCGGCGGTGCTTGCGTTTTCGCTCTTCCCCGGAAAAATTTTAACGTGGGTCGGCAAAATTTTGACGCCGCTTTTTCTCGTATTCTTAGGCGTTTTAATGACGGTCGCCTTGACTAAGCCTATGGGTAAAATCAGCGGCGTTGCCCCGACGGGCGATTACGCGCAAAAAGCTTTCACAACCGGCTTTTTGGACGGATATAACACCATGGACGCGCTTGCGAGTTTAGCCTTCGGCATAATCGTAATAAACGTGCTTAGGGAACAAGGTATAACGAGTCCTGCCGCCATAGCGAAAAACACCGTTAAAGCCGGGGCTTTCAGTTGTTTGTTTATGGCTGTCATCTACCTTGCAGTTGCGGTTATCGGCGCTGAAAGCAGTGCGATTTTCGCACAAAGCGCGAACGGCGGCGAAGTGTTCGTTAAGGTAAGCGAGCATTACTTCGGAAAAGCGGGCATTATAATTTTAGCGGTTATCGTGACCCTTGCGTGCTTAAAAACGGCGGTCGGCTTGGTTACGAGTGCGGCAGAAACGTTTAAAGATATGTTCCCGAAATTTATCCCGTATAAAGCGTGGGCGATTATATTTTCGGCGGTATCGTTTTTGATTGCGAATTTAGGGCTTACCGCCATTATAGAATACTCCGTTCCCGTACTTATGTTTTTGTACCCGCTTGCGATAACGCTTATACTTTTAGGACTTTTGGGTTCGACTTTTAAAAACAGGCGTTGCGTTTACGTTACGACAACCGCCTTTACGTTAGTTGCGGCGTCGTTCGACTTTATAGCCGCGCTTCCGTCGGGCGTAATCAGCGCTTTACATTTAAACGGAATGTTAACGTTTATGAATACTTACGTTCCGTTGTTTAAATTCGGCTTAGGCTGGCTTATTCCCGCGGCGGTCGGCGCGGCGGTCGGGCTTGTGATAGCCTTTGCAACCAAAAACAAAGTTAAAGCTTAGCGGCAGAAATACCCGCGCCTACGAAACGACGATAAGCGGCGATAGGGTTTAAAATGAAAAGGCT
>CAKQMM010000120.1 GCA_934254755.1 uncultured Clostridia bacterium | reverse complement strand
TGCAGGACGAAACGGTGGGGTATTCGGGGCACTTGTGGATAGACGAACTCTTAAAATCGCCTTATATCGACTTTATGTCTTCCCCCAAAGCTTATCACTATTGCTTAGCGGGCGACCCGGGCGCGTCGCAAGGTCCCGGTCAGTCGATATCCAACAAAAAGCTTTGGGTTGAAGAGAACGATTCGAGAAGCTACCATGCGCTTAAATGTGACGCGGAACGCGCGCCCAAATCGCTTGACGACACCATAACGGTTTTTTGGCGTGAAATATACAGGGCTTTAACCATGAACTTTTCCTTCTGGTGGATGGATATCGGCGCGCCGAACGACGACTGGTATTCGGATAAAGCTCTCGTCGATATGATGACGGCGCAGGCGGCGTTCTATAAAAAATGGGCTCCTATAAAGCGCAAATCTATCGCGGAAGTTGTGTTCGTCGAAGACGAAGAGAGTTGCGGCCACATGGCGCAGTGTTCCGGCGTTGCGAGAAACGCAAGGTATAAACTCGAACGCGAACTTAAACTTGCGGGCATACCTGTCGATCACTTGCGCGTTTGCGACCTTTTGGAGCAAGACGTTACGCAGTATAAATTCGTCGTTTTTTGTCACGCCTTCGTTATGCCCGAAACGCTTTGGTTCGAAATAAAGCAAAAGCTCAACAAAAACGCAACCGTGCTTTGGAATTACGCCCCCGCAATGATAGGCGAAAACGGTTTCTCACACGAAAATCAGACTAAAATTATCGGCTTTAAAACGCGGGAGTGCGGCGACAGGTTGCTCCACAAAGACCAATATAAACACATTTATTGGCACGGCGTACATACCTGCAAGCAAGATTATCCGCTGCTTGAAATCGTCGCCGACGCGGACTTGGATATTTTGCAAAAAACCGACGACGGGCATATTATAACCGCGCGCAAAAAGCACGACGGTTTAAGCCATATTTTATCGGCCGATTTTGCTTTAAGAAGCGCGCTTTTGTTCGATTTGATAAAGTCCGCGGGCGTTAAAATGCTTGCGCCCGTACACGTTGCCGTAATTGCGGACGATAAGCTCGTCGGGTTATTCCCGCGGTTTGACGCAGAGTTTGACTATAACTTTGACGGCGTTTATAAAGACGTTTTAACGGGTGAAGAAGTCAGCGGCAAAACGCATCTTAAAATAGACGGCAAAAAATTCAGAATTTTTGAAAAAGCATAGTGTAACACCCGTTAAAAAATCTTAAAAAGGAGGGACTAAAATGGCTGAAATAGTCGTAAAAAACTTATCCGTCACCTATAAAGGGCGCAAAAAAAGCGAAAGCGTTTGCGCTCTTAGCTCACTTGACGTTAAGTTTGAAAGCGAAAAAATAAACGTCGTTTTAGGCTATAACGGCTGCGGAAAGTCCACCCTTTTAAAGGCGATTGCGGGAATTATCGAGTACACGGGCGATATATTTTTAGACGGAGTGAACGCTTACAAAATGCCCGCGAAAAATCGCGGCGTTTCGTTCGTGACCGAAAACTATATTTTAAACCCCGCGCTGACGGTTTTCGATAATATCGCGCTCAGTTTAAAAACGCAAAAACTCGGTTACGATAAAACGCTTAAAGCGATTTACGAACTTACCGAAAGGTTAGATATAGCGCACACTTTAAACTGTAAGCCGCGCCAGCTCTCTCAAGGACAGCAACAGCGCGTCGCTATAGCGAAAGCCCTTATAAAAAAGCCGAAAATCTGTTTGTTCGACGAGGCGTTGACCGCCCTTGACCAAAAGCTGAGGAACGAGCTCAGGCTGTTTATAAAAAACGAACTTAAAAGCTATAACGCTACGAGCGTTTACGTCACGCACGACTTAAACGAGGCGACGGCTTTCGGCGACAGAATTTTCGTCCTGTCGGATAGCAAAATCGTCCTCGAAGGCACGCCCGAAGAGATTGTTAAAAGCGATAACGAACTTATCCGCGACTTAAAAAAGTTGACGTTTCACGAAAGTTTGCTTAAAGGCGGTGGCGCAAATGGCTAAAAAAGTTAAAAACCGCGCCGCGGCAAAAGATTTTACGGCGGAAATGCTTCCGCATAACAGAAAGCAGCAATTTTTCAATATTTTAAAAAACCGCGTGCCGCTAATTTTAAAATCGGCAATTATTATTTTCGTGTTTTTTATTCCGTTCATACTCGCCGCAAGTTATAAAACCGTCGTTATTTACGGGTTTTATAAGCAGTATAGCGGCGGCGCGATAAGTTACGAAAACATGCTCGGATATATTAACTACACCGAGTTTTTGTCGTCGCTTGTATTCGTGCCGTGTTTAACGCTTGCGTCCGTTCCGATAGCGGGCGTAAACAGGATAACGCGCAGGCTTATATTCGGCGAAGGGATACTTTATAAAGAAGATTTTATTGCGGGAATAAAAGAAAGCGGCAAAAGTTACGCGCTGTTCGCGCTTTTTGCGTCCGCTATTTACGCGCTTTTAAGGTTCTTCGTGTTCTATAACGGCGGGGGCGTTATATCCGTCGTTACATTATTCGTCGCGGCGGTAATCGCTATCCCCTATTTAATAACGCTTATAACCTACAACAACGTTTATTCTTCGCGGGGGGCGGAGTTAATTCGGAACGCGCTCTTTGCAATGATAAAAAGCAAGTGGAAAATACTCGTTATATCGGCGGCGCTTGTAGTGCCGTACGCTATGATAAGGCTTTTTTCGTCGGGGTATTTATTTTTAATACTTTTATGTTTGTATGTTTTGCTTGCGCCCGTTTATTTGTTGTTTACTTCGAGTATGTTTGCGGGCACGTTCGACGAAGCGTTCAATTACTTAAACCACGAAGAAATAGTTAAAAAAGGTTTATATATATCAAATAAAGAAAGAGAAAACATTCATCTTCTGCACTTAAGAAAAGTTGAAGAGTTAAAAAAAGGAGTTTAATTTTATGGCAATAAGGAACGAATATCCGCGTCCCCAACAACAAAGAAAGAATTGGTTTACGCTTAACGGAGAATGGGAATTTTGTTTTGACGACGCCGATATCGGCTTGAAAGAAGGCTATGCGCTCGGAAACAAAGCCTTCGATAAAAAAATAAACGTGCCGTTTGCGTATCAGTGTAAAGAAAGCGGAATCGGCGACGAAACCGCGCACGAAATTATGTGGTATAAAAAAGAGTTCGATATAAAAAGCGTCGATACGGGCAGGCTTTTATGCTTTAACGGCGTCGATTATATCGCGGACGTTTATTTGAACGGCGCGCACGTCGGTCGTCATGAAGGGGGATACGCAAGTTTCGATATAGACGTAACGAAGTATATAAAGAAAGGTAAAAACGTCCTTGTCGTGCGCGTATACGACCCCGAGTGGAGCGATATACCCCGCGGCAAACAGTCGTGGACGGGCAAAAGGTTCGCGTGCTGGTACGTGGCGACTTCGGGCATCTGGAAAAGCGTGTGGATAGAAGAATTCAATAAGGACTACGTAACTAAAAGGTCGCTTTTTACAGATATCGACGACGGGGTTATTTACGGCGACGTGTTCGTAAATTACGCGCTTGCGGATAAGCTTGAAATAATCGTTTTAGATAAAGGTAAAATAAGGACGAAAGCAAGTTTTACTTTTAAAAACGGCAAAGCGGAATACAGGCTTTCGATGAAAGACCCTTCGGCGGTGTGGAAGTTTGCGCTATGGTCGCCCGAAACGCCGAATTTATACGATATAGAGTATAAAATTTTTGCGGGAAACGAAATTTTGGACGAAATTACTTCCCGCTTCGGAATGAGAAAAATAAGCGTGGATAAAACGGGGCAGATTTGTTTAAACAACTGCCCGTATTATCAAAAACTTATTCTCGACCAAGGCTACTTCGGCGACGGCGGACTTACCGCTATATCTAAAGAGCAAATTCGCGACAGCATCGAGTTTATGAAAAAAACGGGCTTCAACGGCGCGAGAAAGCACCAAAAAATCGAAGACCCTTATTACTATTATTACGCTGAAGAACTCGGGTTTTTAACCTGGCTCGAAATGCCGTCGGGCTACGAGTTTTCGGCAAGAGAGGTGAGAACCGTCAGCTCGCAAATCACTGAAATTATCGAACAAAACTGTTCGTTTACGTCGGTTATAACGTACGTTCCGTTCAACGAAAGTTGGGGCGTAGACGCGGTTGTGAGCGACAAAAAACAGCAAAACTTCGTAAAAGGGGTTTACTACCTTGTAAAGGCTCTCGACCCGACCCGCCTCGTTTGCTCTAACGACGGGTGGGAAAACGTTACCGAAACGGACATAGTCACCGTTCACGACTATTGCCGGGGTTCTGACAAATATCCGCCGTTTTATACGGACAAAAATAAAGTGGACGGCATATCTCCCGCCGGGAGAAAAATCATTTGCGACGATAACGCATATAAGGGTCAGCCGCTTATCTTTTCCGAATACGGCGGTATAGCGTACGACAAAGACTCTAAAGGCGGCAACTGGGGCTACGGCGACGGGGCAAAGTCGGAAAAAGAAATGCTTGAAAGAATTAAAGATTTAACTATGGGGCTGAAAAACACCTATTTTCAAGGGTTTTGTTACACGCAGCTTACCGACGTCCAGCAGGAAGTGAACGGGCTTTGCGACGAAAATTTAAACCCCAAGTTCGACGAAGAATCTTTAAAGGCAATTTTTAACATTTAGATAACTAAAAAGGTGAAATTTTATAAATATGAAAGATTTATTTATAATTTTGTCTACTTTTCGTAAGCGATTATCTAATTATTGTATGATTTAAGCGGAAAGATATATTTTTTGGAATATTTTTAACACAAGAAATACGGGAGGTAAATATGAAAAACAAATTTTTAAAGTTTTTGGCGTTGCCGCTTGCTTTTA
>CAKQMM010000119.1 GCA_934254755.1 uncultured Clostridia bacterium | reverse complement strand
AAAAATTATGGAAATTTTTCATTTCCGTCAGCATCGGCTTAGGAGTGTAATCGCGTTCGAACAACCCTAATTCGACTTCGCACGAACTGTTTTCATACGGCGGAAAGTTTAAGCCTTTTTGATCGAAAGCGCACCACCACATTAAACCGGTTGCGCCGTAAAGCCAATTTGAATAAAAGTTTACGCGTAAAAATTCAGACGCGGTTTCATCGTCGCAAACCATCGGCCCCATCGTGCCGATTTCTTCGACAAGGCAAGGTTTTTTACCTAAATCGATATTGAATTTTGTCTGGCAGGTGGCGTTTAACAATATTTGCTGCGAACTGATTTCGGCTTGCGCGGAGTGAGCGGTCCAAAGGGGGTAGGGGTGCGTCGTCAGAACGTCGGTATGCGCCGCCATGTCGGTTATGCGCCAGTTGTCGCATACGGCAAGCATTGCCGTGCCTGCGACGATAGGCTTTTTTGAGTCCGCTACGCGGATAGCGTTTGCGACGACCATAATCCAGTTTTCGACTTCAAACTTATTGTCTGTATAGTCCATGCAGTTGCACTCGTTACCTAAATCCCAAGCGTAAACGCAATCTCTGTCTTTAAATTCTTTTACGAAACCGCTTATAAATTTTTGCTCCATAAATAAAGCGAGCGGGTCGGAGAACAGGTTTTTATTGAAAAGAGCGTCCGGCATGTATAAGCGACCGCTCATCCAGCCCGTAATAAGCCCGACGATAAGTTTCATTCCTTCTTCTTTAGCTATATCGCAAAAAACAGAAAAATTATGCAAGGCGTCTTCGTCAAGATAATCGTCACGCTTAGAATATATTCCGTTTTTGTCTAAATAGACGTGTTTATCTCTGTGGGAACCGCCGAAAAAAGGCTCGGCAATCTGAAAATCGCGCCATAACGGAAAAACGCGTAAATAATCGATGCCATACGATTTTAACTCTTTAAAATCCCTACGTATTACGTCGGCGTCGAACTGCCTCCACATTTCAATACCTGCGTTTGAAGCCCAGTAATTGCAGCCTATCAAAAAACTCATAAATACTCCTTTAATTAAGACGAAAAAATAGCGGTCGCCATAATTCGGTTATTTATTTATTATACAGTGCATGCTTTATTTAAGCAAGAAAAAAATCTATTTAAAACGAATAATTTTATCGTTTAACGCCGCGCGCTAAACTATCTTTCGTCTGAACTTTTCTAAGCTGTCTGAATTTGGCGGGAGACTCTTTCGTTTTATTTTTAAAAACAGCCGAAAAATATTCAACCGAGTTAAATCCCGAATAAGCCGCCACTTCTTTAAGCTGTAAATCGGTGCTTAATAGTAAATTGCGCGCGTATTTCAGCCTTACTTCGTTTAAATATTCTCTGAAAGTAACGTTTAACGCTTTTTTAAATGCCCAACCTAAGTAATTCGGGCTTAAAAACAATTTTTCGGCAACGCTTTCTATCGATATGTCCAGCATAAAATCTCTGTTTATAATATCCACGCATTTTTGCACGTTGTCGGGTTTGCCGTCGATTTTTATAGGTTTTTCGTCGGTTGTTATACGTATAACGAGTTCTTCGACTAAGTGTTTTTTCAGAAGCCTTGCGTAATCGGCATTTATTAAGCCGAGTTTTTCGATATAATTAAGGCGTTCTGTAAATTGAGCTAATTCGCTGTCGGTAAAAACGTGCGTGCGGTTTATTTCGCCTTTTGTTAAAAGCGAGGCGAAAGAATCGTCTATGCTCGGCCGAACGATGCAAACGTTTAATATTTTCAAATCGGTTTTAGCAAGAATAATATGCACGTCTTGCATTGTTAAAAGATACGCGCTCCCTTTAACGACTTCGTAAGTTTTATCGTTGATTGTATGGGTGCCGCTGCCGTCCAAAATTATTTCAAGTTCGTAGTAGTCGTGCCAGTGAAGTTGCGCAAGATGCCCCGCGGTGTAAAAATGCTCGCTTATTATTACGTTTTCCGTGCCGTTGTCGTTATTTTCGACTTTCATTATTCTCATAGCAAATAACCTTAATCGTTGATTTTCTTAATTATAGCATTACTATTTAATATTTTCAACTGAAAAATATAGTTTATAATTAAATGGTAATAGTTTGGGCTGGTGCGGATTATTTTGTCAAGTCGGCTAAGGGCGGTATAGTAATGATAAGAATTAAAAACGGTTTTATTTTAATTGAAACCCAAAACAGCAGTTACGTTATGAAGGTCAACGCTAAAAAGGCGTTGATGAACCTTTATTACGGTAAAAAAATACGTTACGTTGACGAGCTTGACGATACCGTTACGGACGAAGTGTTGTCGGACCATAATTATGTTATGTTTAAAAACACGCCCGAATATCCCGAAAGGAAACGCGGATTTTACGACGAGCCGTGTTTATCCGCAAGGTTTTCAGACGGAATAAACGATTTGGATTTAATTTTCGTTTCGGCTAAAAAAACTGCGGACGATGGCTTGCAAATCACTTTAAAGGACAGAGTTTACAAGTTAAAGGTCTTATTGAAATATAAAGTATTTTACGAGTCGGACATTATTGAAAAAAGCGTGTGCGTTAAAAACGAAGGCGAAAAGATAATCGTTTTGGAAAACTTTTTATCGGGTGCTATCACTTTGCCTCATTCGGAAAACTTCGTCTTATTTAATCAATGGGGACACTGGGCAAACGAATACCGAAAAGAGATCACCCCGATTCCGCACGCAAAAACCGTTATCGATAACAACAGGGGCGTTTGCAGCGGACCGCAACACACGCCGTTTTACGCTATATGCGACAAAAACGTAACGGAAACAAGCGGTAGGGTTTGGTACGGATTTATCAGATATAACGGCAATTTTAAAATCGTTGTAGAGCAAAATTCGGGCAGCGTTGTGAGGGTTTCGGCAGGCGTAAGCGACTATGATACCAAAATCACTCTTCTTCGCGGCGAAAGCGTTGAACTGCCTGCAATTATCAACGGTTTCAGTGCAAGCGGATTAGAAAAACTGACCGTTTCTATATACGATTACGAGTTCGATTATCTTCTTCCGAGAAGTAGAGCTAACCGCGCTATTCCCATAATTTACAATTCTTGGTATCCGTTCGAGTTTGACGTTAACGAAGAAAAATGTCTTAAACTTTTAGACAAAGTCAAAGATTTAGGCGCGGAACTGTTCGTTATCGACGACGGTTGGTTTGACGGCAGAACCGACGATAAAACTTCGCTCGGCAACTGGTATTCCGACAAGAAAAGATTTCCGCACGGCTTAGAATATATTTCGCGCAAAGCGCACGAAAAAGGGCTGTTGTTCGGCTTGTGGGTTGAGCCTGAAATGGTAAATCCCGAATCCGTTATTTATAACGAACACCCCGAATGGGCGCTTAGATACCCTACGCGCACGCCGCTTAAATTTCGTCATCAGTATGTTTTGGATATGTCGCGCGACGACGTTACCGACTACGTTATAAATACCGTTGACAGAATCGTTTCGGAAAACTCGCTTGACTATCTTAAATGGGACATGAACAGGTATATTGCCGAAGTAAATCCCGAAAAAAGCGATTTTTACTTTAAATTTTCTAACAACGTTATAAAAGTCTGGAAGTTTTTAAACGAAAAATACCCGAATCTTTTAATAGAATGTTGCGCGCACGGCGGTGCGAGAACCGACTTCGGCTTTTTGCCGTATTGCGACCGTATAAACAGAAGCGATAACGCCGATCCGATTGACGTGCTGAAACTTCACGAAGGGTTTACGACTTACGTTTTACCTAAGTTAGCAGGCGGAGCGGGCAACGTTGCTTCGGAAGTTAACGGTATTAACGGCAGAAATACGCCGCTCGATTTCAGGGCTAAGCTCGGTATGACCGGCTCGATGAGCGTAGGAATAAATTTACTTGATATAAGCGACGATACGTTTAACGCCTTGAAAAATTATTTAGTACGGTTTAAAAGTATGCGCGCAGACCTTCACAATTCCTACGTTTATAGGCTTAAATCGGCTTTTGACGATAAAAACGGCAATCTTGCTATATGGCAGTATGCCGAAAGGACGGGTAAAGCGCACTACGTGTTCGTTTTTGCAAACGGCGTAACCAACCGCGACAGGCTTAACCGCATTAAACTTCGCGGACTCGATGCTAATACAAAATATCTTTGCGACGGTAAGGTTTATCACGGCGAAACGCTTACCGAGTACGGGTTAAATATCGAGCCTTACGGCGATTATTACGCGAAGATAATCGAAATTAAAAAAATATAGTGAAATTTAAAATATAATAATTAAAATAATTAAATTAAGGAGCCGAATCGGCAAAAGGTAAAAATTATGGAATTTATGTTAGGTTTAAATTACTGGGATTCTGAACATGGCACCGAAATGTGGAAAAATTTCGACGCGTCCGTCATCGAAAAAGATATGAAGGCTATTTCGGAACTGAACGTAAAATACTTAAGGGTTTTCCCGAACTGGAGAGATTTTCAGCCTGTAAAAGCAATATACGGGTTTTCAAACGTGGCGCAAGATTACGTGAACTCTAACGACGATAGTCCCCTTAAAGACGAAACGGGCGTAGATCCGAAGCAAATCGAAAACTTTTGCGTTTTTGCCGATATTTGCGATAAGTACGGAATAAAACTCGTCGTTTCCGTAGTTACGGGGTGGATGAGCGGCAGAATATTCGTTCCGCAAATTTTAGAAGGTCGTAACCTTATTACCGATCCGTTTGCGCTTATGTGGACGGTCAGATACGTTAAAGGCTTTGTAAACGGTACTAAGCACTTAAAAAATATCGTTATGTGGGATTTGGGCAACGAATGTAACTGCATGAGCGGTTGTCCGACTGAAGAGCAAGCCTATATGTGGACGGCAACGGTAAGCAACGCTATAAGGT
>CAKQMM010000118.1 GCA_934254755.1 uncultured Clostridia bacterium | reverse complement strand
GGTGAAGAATACAACGGCTCTAAATACGCGCTTTGCGTTTTGGCCGCTAAACGCGCCCGCCAACTCGTGGACCTTGTTAAAAGCCAAAACAACCCCGCTATTTTGAACGGGCAAAAACCGCTTACCGAAGCCGCTTGTGAGATTTACGAGGGTAAAATCACCGTTTCCAACTCGTAACTTAGGCGGGTTTAACTTCCCGCGCGTAAAAGGCGTCTTTTTTGCTTGCCGTAGGCAAGATTGAAGCGCGTTGCTATCGTCGGCGGCATTTTGCCCGCCGACTTATTTTATTTATAGAGTTAGTCGGCTTCTGCCGAAAATGTAGCCTTACGGTTTACCGATTTTAGTTTTAATGTACTGCGAAGTTATAGTAGACGTCGCCGCGAGCGACCTTGACAAAATTTTCGATTATATCGCTATCCCCGGTGTTTTTGTGGGGTCGCGCGTCGTAGTTCCGTTCGGCAGGTCCTTTACGGAAGGTTTTGTAATGGCGTTAAAAAGCGAAAGCGCGGTGCCTGAAAACAGGCTTAAAGCGGTTGCAAGGGTGGTTGAAGATATACCCGCTCTTAGCGAAGAAGCGTTGAAACTCGCAAAATTCGTGCGAGAGAAA
This sequence comes from uncultured Clostridia bacterium, assembly GCA_934254755.1. GTDB lineage: Bacteria > Bacillota > Clostridia > Christensenellales > Borkfalkiaceae > HGM11412. Next base: position 4,320 of record CAKQMM010000118.1, on the reverse strand, counting down.
TATCACGTTTCTTACGCCGCCGCGTTAAGACTGCTGCTCCCCAGCGAAATGCGCACGGGCAAGGTTCGCAAAAAAACGGTACGCGTCGCCCGCTTAGCGGAAAATTTAGACGTAAACGCCGCGCTGTCTGCTATCAGAAAGGGCGCGGACATGCAAGCCGCGATTTTAAAGCGGCTCGGAGAAGTTGAGAGCGAACTCACCGCGCGGCTAAACGAAAATTATTCGTCAACCGCGTTAAACGCTTTAATAAAACGCGGGTTCGTAACCGTCAGCGAAGAGCGCGTCGGTCGCGTTCCGTATATGGGCAAGGGCGAAAAAGAAGATTATTTCCCGCTTACAAGCGAACAGCAATCGGCTTATAAAACCGCTCTCGATTCCGATAAACCCACTCTCATTCACGGCGTGACGGGGTCGGGGAAGACGGAAGTATACTTAAATTTGATAAAAACGGTGCTTAATGAGGGCAAAACGGCAATAATGCTCGTACCCGAAATATCTCTTACCCCGCAAACGCTTATGAGGCTTAGGTCGCGTTTCGGCGACAGCTGCGCAATACTACATAGCGGCTTATCTGCGGGCGAGAAATTCGACGAGTGGTGGCGGCTCAGAAGCGGCGAAGCGAAAATCGCCGTCGGCGCGCGCAGCGCAGTGTTTGCCCCGCTTGAAAATTTAGGAATAATAATAATCGACGAAGAGCACGACGGCAGTTACGAAAGCGAATCGTCGCCGAGGTACGTTACCGGCGAAGTTGCCGAATACAGGGCAAAATTAAACGGCGCAAAACTCGTTATGGGTAGCGCAACGCCTAAAATAGAAACCTATTTAAAGGCTACGCGAGGCGAATATTCGCTTGCCGAAATGGTTAATCGCGTCAACGGTAAACCCATGCCCGAAGTTATAATCGCGGATATGAAAGACGAGGTGAGAAGCGGCAACCCGTCGGCGTTTTCTTCCGCGCTTAAATACGAACTTAAAAAGACGCTTGACGATAAAAATCAGGCGATGATATTCTTAAACCGTCGCGGATATTCGCAAAAACTTATTTGTTCCGATTGCGGCTTCGTTGCTAAATGCGAGCATTGCGACGTCGCGCTCACCTACCACCGCGAGGAAGGCGCGCTTAAATGCCACTATTGCGGAGCGGCGTACAAAATGCCCGCGGCATGCCCCGAATGTGGCGGCGTGAAAATAAATTACAGCGGCACGGGTACCGAAAGGGTAGTCAAAGAACTTAAAGAACTTTATCCGCAGGCAAATATTTTGCGTATGGATAACGACACCACCCGCAATAAAGAGTCGCACTTCAATATTTTAACCGCGTTCGGCGAAAAAAAAGCGGATATTTTAGTCGGAACGCAAATGATTGCCAAAGGGCACGACTTTAAAAACGTCACGCTCGTCGGGATAATCGACGCGGATATGAGTTTATATTTCAGCGATTATCGCTCCAACGAGCGCACTTTTCAGCTTATTACGCAGGTCGCGGGCAGAGCGGGAAGGGCGGATATGAAGGGTAAAGTCGTTTTGCAAACGTATAGTCCCCAAAACCCGACGCTTAAATTTGCGATTAAGTACGATTATAAAGGCTTTTTTAATAAAGAAATTTCGCTCAGAAAGGCTACGGCTTTTCCGCCGTGGTCGGATATAGTAAGAATTATGATCGAAGGCGACGACGATGAAAAATGTTTGTCCGCCTTAAAAGACGCTTACTTTAAGGCGAAAGCAGTTTACGACGAAAATTACGGCGATTTTGCTTATTTTAATAAAATGCGTAGTCCCGTTAAAAGAATTAAAAACAAATACAGGTATCAGGTTTTAATGCGCGTTACCGATAACCGCGATAAAATCGAACAAAAAATTTACGAGGTCGTTGACTCGGTTAGCGTAAAAGGGGTTAATTGTTACGTTGAGGTAAACCCCGGCAGTATGAGTTAGGAGGACGTTATTATGGCTATAAGGCACATCGTTCAGATAGGTGACGAAGTTTTAAGAAAAAAATGTTTTGAGGTGACCGATTTCGGCGAAAAAACGGCAACGCTTCTCGACGATATGAAAGAAACGCTCCGAAAAGCCGAAGGGGCGGGGCTTGCCGCGCCGCAGGTCGGCGTTTTAAGGCGTATGTTCGTCGTTGAAGTTGAAGAGGGCTACTTTGAATTTATCAACCCCGTTATCGTGTCGCAAAAAGGTTCGCAAACAGGCACGGAAGGCTGCTTGTCGATAAAAGGCAAGTGGGGCGAAGTCGTCCGTCCCGAAGAAGTCGTAGTTAAATTTCAGGACAGGAACGGTGAGAAAAAAACTATAACCGCAAAGGGCTTTTTTGCGAAAGCCGTTTGTCACGAAAACGACCATTTAGACGGAATTTTGTATATAGATAAGGCGACCGACGTTCGCGAGGAGCTTTAATGAAAGTTGTATTTTTAGGCACGCCCGATTTTGCCGTTTTGCCGCTCAGAAAAATCGCGGCAAGTAAGCACGAGGTTTTAGCCGTCGTAACCCAGCCCGACAGACCCGTCGGCAGAAAGGCGGTTATCACTCCTTGCGCGGTTAAGGTCGCGGCTGAAAATTTGGGGCTTAAAACGCTCAGTTACGAAAAAATTCGCAAGGACGGGGTTGAAGACTTAAAGGCGTTAAACCCCGACGTTATGGTCACTTGCGCTTACGGGCAAATTTTATCGCAAGAATTTTTGGATATCCCGAAACACGGCGTTATAAACGTGCACGCTTCGCTTTTGCCGAAGTACCGCGGCGCCGCGCCCATTCAGTGGTCGATAATAAACGGCGATAAAGTAACCGGTGTTACCATAATGAAAACCGAAGCGGGCGTTGATACGGGCGATATTATCGCGGTGCAAAAAACCGATATCGGCGAGGCGGAAACTGCGGGCGAATTGTTCGATAGGCTATCCGCAATCGGCGCGGACTTAATAGTTAAAGTCCTTGACGATTTGGATAGGGGTACGGCAACCTTCGTTAAGCAAAACGACCTTGAGGCGACGCATGTAAAAATGCTTAAAAAAGAAGACGGAATAATAGATTTTACTAAAAATTCCATTTCGGTTTATAACCTTATTCGCGGTCTTAACCCGTGGCCGGTCGCTTATACTTTTTTAAACGGCAAAATGCTTAAAGTTTATTCGGCGCGCGTTCGCGGCGATATATCGGTTGCAGGAAAGTTGCCGGGCGAAGTTATGTTTTCGGACGTTAAAAACGGGCTTATCGTCGCGTGCGACGGCGGCGCGTTAGAGCTAACCGAAGTGCAGCTTGAAGGCAGTAAAAAAATGCCCGCGCACGACTTTTTAATAGGTAATAAAATCAAGTCGGGCGACGTGTTAGCGGGAGTTAAACTCGAAAAATAATTATGCTTATAACCGTTTACGACTCTTATAACGTTTTATATAAAGTATACGGCGAAGGTTCGTTTATAAAACAGGCTTTAACAAATACTCAAATCGAAGAGTTAAACCGCGCGGCGGTAACTAAAATAACTTACGGAGTTTTGGATAAAGACGTAACGCTTTCGTTCATAATAAAATCACTGTGCGAAAAAACGCCGAAACTTCCCGTGCGCATAATTTTAAAAATCGCGCTTTATCAGATTATTTACTTAAAAACCGCGCCTTACGCGGTTACTAACGCCTGCGTAGAACTCGTTAAAAAACTCGGCAAAGGCGGAGTGAGCGGTTTTGTGAACGCGATTTTACGCAAATACTTAAAATCGCCCGTAAGTATTCCCGTGGACGGAGTGACGGGGCTTTCGCTTAAATACTCGTATCCCGAATTTGCGGTCAAAAAGCTCATTTCGGACTACGGGGTCGAAACCGCCGAAAAAATTATGTCCGCCGACGAAGAGTTTACTTTCGTCCGCTTTAACTTAAGCGTTGACGGTGAAGAATATTTAAAAAGTTTAAACAAAACTTACGACAAAACGCCGTTTAACAACCTTTATCGAGTAAAAAATTTTAAGTTGAACGACGGTTTTTACGAAGGTTTATATACCTTTCAGTCGATAGGCAGCGTCGCTATATCCGAAGCTGTCGGCGGCGGCGATAGGCTTTTGGACGCTTGTTCCGCCCCCGGCGGTAAGGCAGTGTATCTTGCCGACAAATTTAATTCCGTCGTGGCGGAAGAGGTTTACCCGCACCGCGTCGAACTCATCAAGTCTTACGCAAGCCGCATGAAAAAGGATAACGTTTCCGCCGTTTTGGGCGAATGGGCAGCGGCGCTGGCCCCGGAGGGCGGCACCCCGCTGCTGCTGGGCGGCGAAAAGCCGGACTTCACCTTTTTGCCGCAGACGCAGTACGAGGGGACAAATACTACTCA
>CAKQMM010000117.1 GCA_934254755.1 uncultured Clostridia bacterium | reverse complement strand
ACGCATAACGTTCGATTATGCGCTTAATTTAACCACGCAAGACTATGAAAAAGTATTATAAAAAACGCGCGTTTATAAACGTGAACTTATATGCGGATAACCCGTCGCAAAACTATCAAGCTAAACGGATACGGCAAGAGCTCGAAGCGTTGGGCGTATCGACGGAAATCGGCACGCTTGCGTACAAAATTCGCATAAATAACGACGGGTGCGTGGACGCTTGTTTGCCGTACGACTTCGTCGTAAATTTAGATAAAGATTCGTACGCGGGCGAAGCGATTGAAAAACTTAACATAAGGGCGTTTAACAAAATTGCGGCGATAAGCGCGTGCGACGATAAAATGCTCACCCATCTGATGTTGTCGGGCGCAGGAGTAAAAATGCCTAAGACGGTTGCCTTCCCGCTGTGTTATAACCAAAACGCCGTCGTGAAAGAAGCCGATATTGCGCCCGTCATCGACTATTTGGGACTCCCGGTAGTCGTAAAATTATGTTTCAGTTCGCTCGGTAAAGGCGTGTTTTTAGCAAATACGAAAGAAGAACTTGTCGCTTTTTCTAATAATTATAAGCGCGAAAAAGCGTTGTTTCAAGAATTTATATCTTCGTCGAAAGGCGTAGACGTAAGGATAATAACCGTGGGCAAAAAATACTTATGCGCCATGAAACGCGTATCGAAAGCGGACTTCCGCTCGAACGCCGCGCTCGGCGGCACGGGCGAAAGTTTTACGCCGCCCGAAAGTTTTATCAACGTTGCCGAAACCGTTGCCGCCGCGCTCGACCTTGACTATATGGGGATCGACTTGTTATTCGGGGAAAGCGGCGAGCCCGTTTTTTGCGAAGCGAATTCCAACGCCTTTTTCAGCGTTATGGAAAAAGTGAGCGGCGTAAACGTTGCGAAAGCCTACGCCGAGTATATGTTTAAAACCGTTTACGGTAATAGTTATGGAAAAGACTAACGTTATGCGCCTTTTGGACGCCGCAAAAATCGAATATCAAACTCACGAATATAACGAAGAAATAACCGACGGTAAGGAAGTAGCCAAGCTTATCGGCGAAGATGAAAATTCCGTTTTCAAAACTTTGGTGACGGTAGGTGCTAGCAGAGAGCATTTCGTGTTCGTTATACCCGTAAACGCCACGCTTAATTTGAAAAAAGCGGCGAAAGCGGCGGGCGAAAAGAGCGTTGAAATGTTAAAGCAGAAAGATTTGTTGCCGCTTACGGGTTATATTCACGGCGGATGTTCGCCGATAGGGATGAAAAAGCCGTTTAAAACTTTCATAGACGAAACGGCCGTTTTATCCGACGATATCTGCGTTTCCGCAGGTAAAAGGGGTAAGCAGATAAAGCTTAGCCCCGAAAGTTTGCTTAACTACGTCGGCGCGACTTACGCCGATTTGACCGACTGATAATCGGAAAAAGAGTATGAATGATATAAAAACCGAATCAAAACCCGCAAAAAAAAGCGGAAAATTAAGCGACAAAAAAAAGCGCGTTTTAAAAATAAGCGCGCTTTTTGCCGTGTTTTTTATCGCAATAGCGTACTCTATATATAAAAACGGCGTTTTAGGAACGGCTAAAAGCATGATAACTCTCGTCGTGTGCGCGTTTTTGGGCTATGCGGCGTTTTATCTCGTCGTTTTATTGTTCCGCGTAATTTTGCGCAAAAGGCGCAAAAAAAGAGCGCAAAAAGCGGTTAAATCTGCCGCGGAAGACGAATTGCAGGCTAAGCGGCTTGTCGAAAGCGAAGGCGAGTTTAGTTACGATAAAAAACTTACGCCTCTTGAAAATTTAAAATTTGCCGGCAATAAAGCTCTCGGCATAATCAAAAAAGCGTCGCAAAAGTCCAAAAAAAAGGCAGGCAAGTATTATTTCGTCAACTTTACTTTATACGACGCGATTGACGTTTTTGACGATACCGTCGATAAACTGCACGAAAAGGTTGACGGCATTTTCGGATTGTTGCGTATTCAGAATAAGCCCATCGGCTTTCTTGAAAAAAAGCTTGAAACCGCGCTCGTCGGCGGAGACGAAGAAAAGGACGATTCCGTCAAAGAGCCAAAAAAAGAAAACGCTTTTAAAAAAGTTCTTAAAAAGGGTGGCGTGAATATTGCGCTGACCGTTTTCAGCGGTAAAATTAATGCACAAATAAACGATTTGCTCGATTTTATCGCGAACGAATCGGTTTTAGTCTTCGGTTATACCGCGCCCGCAAGCGATAATCTTTTGCCTGCCGCCGCGGCTATCGAAACCGCTGCGACCGATTTAGGCGCGTCAAGCTTATCCGCCGCCGACTTGACGATAGTTGACGCAAACGGACAACCGACGGGTAAAGAGGATAAGCGTAAAAAGAAATTAAAAAAGGCTAAGGGCGAAAAAAATGATTGAGTTTATAAAAAGCCTTATGCCTTACGTAACTAAAATATCGTTTATATTTTTAATCGTTATGAGCGTTATTTTCGGCGTATCTATAGCGATGCGAAAGTATATTGCAAGCGTGATAAAAAAGGTGCGCAAAAACAGCGATACGAACTATAAAAAACTAACCGATGAAGAAGCGGAAGCGTGCAACGCCGCAATATCCGCCGCAAAAGCCGATTACGGCGAGTTTTTAAAAGAAAACAAAAAACAAAAAAAGCTTGAAAAACGCAATAAAATTCGCAAAGTTTTTAAACTGAAACAGATAGAAGTCCCCGCCGGTTCGGTTACTGTTAAAGAGATAATCGTTACCCTTGCGGGCGGCGTTGCCGAACCCTTTTTAGGCTGTAAAGGAAAAAAGAAGCGCAGTTTTTTAAGCTTTTCGGAGCGCGAGATATTCACCGTTTTAAAAACGCTTAAAATTCGCTTGAAAGAAATAATCGACTCGGCGGATATCGAGTACTTGAAAGACGTTAAAATATCATTCGTTTTAGAGTGCGTGGGTCTGGTCGGAAAATTCGGTAAAATCAAAAACAACGGTTTTTACCTTTTAGGGTTTAAAATAGTGAACTTTTTCCTTTGGTTCACGCGGTTTATATCCCCCGTCGGCATCGGAAAATATCTGGTCAACGATATAAGCGGGGATAATTTGCAAACGCTTATAGCGGACGCGTTTATAGATATCGTGGGGCAGGAACTTGCCGTTATTTACAAAGAAAAATCTTTCGGAGAAGAATATGTATTACGAAGCGCAGGCTGACGAAAAGTATCACCTTCATTTTTATCGCATAACGGATTCCGTCAACACGCCGCCGCATTTTCACGACAGCGTGGAAGTGTTTTTTATGCTTTCGGGCGAGTGCGAGGCGTGCGTAAACGCCGTAAACAAAACGATAAAAACGGGCGATTTAGTCTTTATCGACGGATACGACATACATTCGTTTGTGTCGGAAAACATGAACGGATATTCCGTCGTTATGTCTAATACTTTTTTGAACCTTTTTAAAGAACTAAACGGCACTTTCGATACTTTTTTGCACGTTGAAGGTGAAAATTTCGATAAACTTACCCGCTTTTTGGAAGAAAATCACACCGTTACCCGTTTTAAAAACCCCTTTTTGGCGCAAAGTTTTTCGTGCGGGTTTATGGGGCGGCTTATCGAATTGTTTGAATTAAAGCCCAAAAACGAAGATAAGCGCAAAAACTTAATCGTAAAAATAATGAAATATATAAACAAAAACTACCGCTTGCAGATATCCGTCGGCACGGTTGCGAAAGAATTCGGTTACAGCGAAAATTATCTTTCAGCCGTATTCAAAAAGTTTGCTAAGCTGAGTTTTTGCGACTACTTGAATTTCGTTCGGCTTTCCGCCGTCAAAGAAGAAATGCTTCGCGGCGAATTGACGCTTACCGAAGCGATTTTAGACTGCGGGTTCGGAAGTTTAAACACTTATTATCGCGCTAAAAAGCGTTTTAAAAACAGCTATTAAAATTTAAAATCGTAGAATATGACAATTTTTGCGTTGTAAAAGGGTAGAGTAATTCAAAAAGGTTTCGTATAATAAAGCCATCAAAACAATTCGGAGACGTTTAAAATGAAACAGATTACAGCAGTTGTTGTAGGCGCGGGCAACCGCGGGCTTATTTACGCAAGTTATGCGTCCGACCATAAAGACGAGCTTAAAGTCATCGGCGTAGTTGACCCGAACGCCGTCCACGCAAGCGACGTGGCTAAGCTTTACGATATCCCCGCGAGCGGAATATTTTATAGCGTTGACGATTTTATAAAATCGGGCTTTAAGTGCGATTTGGTTATAAACGCCACGATAGATTCCCTTCACTATGAAATAAGCAAAAAACTTATGTCGGCGGGCTACGACGTTTTAATGGAAAAACCCATAACGCCTAAAAAAGAAGAGCTTTTATCTTTAAGAGATATCGCGAAAGTTAAGGGCGTAAACTTATTCGTTTGCCACGTTTTAAGGTACACGCCGTTTTACAGAAGCATTAAACAGAATATTTTAGACGGCAAAATCGGCAAAATCACCTCGATTGAAATGTCCGAACACGTCTGCAACATGCACTATATCGAGTCTTACGTCGTCGGCAAATGGCGGAGCGAAAAGGAGTGCGGTTCAACTTTCCTGCTCGCAAAATCTTGCCACGACACCGACCTTATGTGTTGGTTCAATAACGTAACCGAGCCCGAAGAAGTCGCAAGTTTCGGCGACAGAAAGATTTTTATTTCCGAAAACGCGCCCGAAGGTCACACCGAAACGTGCCACACTTGCCCGTATGAGCCTACGTGCAAATATTCGACCAACAGAATATTTTTCAGAAGCAAATTTTTCCGTAAAAGAATTATGCTTGATATTCATAAACCGCAAAGCGAAATAACGGAAGAAGATATCAAAAATCAAGTAATAAATTCGTCTTACGGAAGATGCGTATACGAGGATAAGGACCTTTTGGACAGGCAAAACATGATAGTTAAGTTCAAAAACGGTTCTATCGGCACGTTTAACC
>CAKQMM010000116.1 GCA_934254755.1 uncultured Clostridia bacterium | reverse complement strand
CCGCTTGAAAAATTACGACTCGTAACCCATAAGTACGTTACGCCGTATCTCGAATTTATATCCGAGCACAGAAAAGTTTTTATGACTTCAGTAAGAATAGGCGGGCTTTTAAAACTCGACAAAGCCTACGACGCGCTTTATAAGCACGTGCTCGACCCCATTCTTGCAAGGTTCAACGTGGAGGAAACGGAACGGGGATATATTATAGACTTTTACGTCAACGGGCTTATCGCAATGGTTACCCGCTGGATAAAGCGCGGGCTTAAAGAGCCGATTGAAAAAATTGCCGATATAATTATAAAGTACGGCGACAAATAAATTCAACGCATATCCGTCCAACCGCATTGTTTTGCTCGCGGACGGATATTTTTTTGCCGTTTTAAGCAAAAAACGTTGTTAAATTATCACCCGATAAAAAAGTATTGATTTAAGATATAATTGTTATATACTTATATTAGCCTGCGTTTCGGACGGCTTTTGTCTGTGGGCAAAAAATTACTTTTTTAGGTCAAAAATGAAAACTTACGATTTTAAAAAATTCCCTATTAAATACACGCTTGACGGCAAAGTTTTTAAAGGTTTGCCCGCGGACGGCAACGTTGTAACCGCATATAATGCGGGCGTTACGACTTTAACCTACTTAGCGTATAACGGCGACCTTAAAATTACCGCCGAAGTTATTTTGTACGATAATTACGCCGTTAAAGAATTCCGCGCAAGCATTAAAAATATAGGGAACGCCGCAAGCGGCGTTATATCCGACTTTAAACTGCACGGGACCTTACCCGAAGCGCACCCGACGGTTATTTACTCAAACGGCGACGATATGACCATTAACAGTTACAAATGGTTTTCCGAAAAAATCGGGGGCGGGTTCAAAATATCTTCAAAAAACGGATATTCGTGCGTGGGCGCGTACCCATATATGCGGCTTATAGGCAAATCTTTCAGCCAAAATATCGCCATAGGCTACGGCGGCGAATGGGCTGCCGAATTTGAAACGAAAGGCGATAAAACCGAATATTTTATTCTCCAAAAAACCTTAAAAACCCAACTATACGCAGGGGAAGCCGTCGTTTCGCCCCGTCTTACCGTTATGGAATTTACGGGCGGCGAACGGACGGGCGCAAACCTTTGGCGCAAGTTTTATTACGACCACATTTTACTAAAACTAAACGGCGAACCGCTTAAACCGATTTTGTTTTTGCACACCTTTCAAATAGGCGGCAAAAGCGAATTTTGCGGAATAACCGACGAAAACCAGATTTTAGCGATTGACGAATATATTAAAAAAGGAATTAAGCCCGACTATTGGTGGATAGACGCGGGCTGGTACCCGTGTAACGACAATTGGTTCAACGTGGGCAGTTGGCGCGCCGACGAAACGCGGCTTTCAAAAAACCTTAAAGCGGTGGGCGATAAACTTAAAGAAGAAAAGATAGGCTTACTTTTGTGGTTTGAAATCGAGCGGGCGGTATGCGGCAGCGATATCGAGAAACAACACCCCGAATGGCTGCTGAATATCCCCGATAAAGACGGCAACCCGTCGAAAGATTACATAGTAAACTTCGGCGCAAGCGGCGCGAAAGAGTACTTTTTAGAACTTTTGGACGGCATTATAAAAGACGCGGGCGTTAAAATTTATCGGCAAGATCACAACACGTTTATAGCGCGCGCGCTTGAAAAAACGAACGTTGAAGGGCGCGCGGGCATAGCCGAAAACATGCACCTTCAAGGGCTTTTATGGGTGTGGGACGAACTTAAAAAACGCAACCCCGACCTTATTTTCGACGAGTGTTGCGCGGGCGGCAGGAGGAACGATTTAGAGTTTATGCGCCGCGCCGTCCCCTTAAATTACACCGACGTAGCTATTTACGACTACCCCGTGCGCGCGTCGCACACGCTGACTTTGTACGACTGGACGCCGTACTTCCGCATGCACGCGCCAAAAACGAAAACTGCGGACGGGAAAACTTTGCCGCCCGACGACTACGCTTACCTCAACACCGTTACCCCCGCGATAGCCGATTTTTTGGAATACTACGACGAAAACTCGGCGTTTAAAACCGCTAAAAAATATCTGCCCGTATGGCGAAGACTTGCTTCGCTTCAACAATTTGCCGACTTTTACCCCTTAACCCCGCTTGACGAAATTACGGCGGACGGGTTTTATTCGGTACAGTTCGATAGGACTACGGAAGGCTACATTCAAGCCGTGCGGTTTGAAAATTGCCCGAACGAAACGCTTACCGTTTACCCGCAGGTAAGCGAAAACGGAACTTACGAATTTTGCGACCTTATAAGCGGCGAAAAATTCGCTTTAAGCGGTAAAGTCCTTAAAAACGGCTTGACTTTAACCGTACCCGCCCGTAGCGGCAAATTACTGTACTATACGGTTAAATAACCGCGTATAGTTGGGTCATTTATAATTTAAACGTAAAAAAAGAGCGGAAACCCGCTCTTTTTTAATGCTTTTATTGTTTTTATTTTACGCTTCGTCCGCCGCTTAACGGCTTAAAAAGCATTGTTTTAAAGCTCACTTAACGCCGACGATATCCTTCACCACTTCGCCAGCAATTATAAGCCCCGCGACCGACGGCACGAACGAAACGCTTGCAGGCGCAAAGCCGTTGCCCTTTTTCTCGCCGTACAAAGAAAGCATTTCTTCATCGGCGGGTATAGGCGGCTCTTCGCTGTAAACGACCTTTAATCTCTCCACGCCGCGCTCGCGCAAAAGTTTGCGCATCACGCGCGACAGCGGGCAGTTTTTGGTGGAATAAATATCCGCAACCTTAAACGCCGCGGGGTTAAGCTTGTTGCCCGTCGCCATAGACGAGATGACTTTCACGCCCGCCGCTTTTGCCCGCATAATAATTTCTATTTTGCCCGATATAGTGTCGATTGCGTCGACGACGTAGTCGAACTCAGAAAAATCTAAATCTATCGGCTCGCGCTCGGTTATAAAAGCGTTTACTTCGGTAACGGTCGCCGACTTATTTATAGATAAAATTCTGTCTTTCGCGACCGCGGTTTTAAGCTTCCCGACCGTTTCGTCGGTAGCGTAAAGCTGGCGGTTAAAGTTACTTAGACTGTAAACGTCGTTATCTATAAGGGTAAAATTCCCCACGCCCGCACGCGCCAAACCTTCGACGACGTAGCTTCCCACCCCGCCCAGACCGAAAACGGCAACGCTCGCATTATTAAGTTTTTCAATTCCGCCTTCGCCGAAAACGAGCGCGGAACGCACAAATTTATCGTTCATTTTCAAGTAATTTAATAAGCTTAGGCATAACTAGCTCGAAATTCACGCCGTAGTTTACCGCGTTTTTATCGTTTTTCGTAACCCGTATGCACTCGGCGGTAAAGTCCGCCGCGACGGCAAGCGCGTCAAGCACGCTTTTGCCCCTTTCGAGCGCGCCAACGAACACGCTTGAAAATATGTCGCCCGTGCCGTGATATGCGGCGTCCACTTTGTCGTTATAATATTCAAAAAATTCTTTTTTAACGCTGTCGTAACCCATCACGCCGATTTTGCCTTTTTGAAAACTAACGCCGGTGATGACGGCGGTTTTCGCGCCGCTTAAAGTTAATTCGCGCAATATATCTTCAATGTAAGCTCTATCGTATCCGCTTTCGATATACGGCTTGTTAAGCATAATCGTCGCTTCGGTTAAATTCGGCAAAATTATATCCGCAACTCCGCAAAGCGAGAACATTTTTTCGGCAAACGCTTTATCGAACCCCGGGTACAGCTTGCCGTTGTCCGCCATAACGGGGTCAACGACGGTTATCGTGGTTTCCGACTTTAATTCGCGAAAATAGTCTTTAACTATCTCGATTTGCTCGGGGCTACCTAAATAGCCCGTATATATCGCGTCGAACTTAAAATTTTCAGTCTTCCAGTGCTTTAAAATGTCGGGCATGTCGCTCGTTAAGTCGCGGAAGGTGTAGTTTTTAAACATTGTGTGGGTGGATAAAACCGCCGTCGGCACAACGCACGCTTCGACCCCGCACGCCGAAATAAGCGGCAACGCGACGGTTAAAGAGCATTTGCCAAGGCAGGATATATCCTGAATAGTTGCGATTCGTTTCATATTATATTAAACTCCTTTATTTAAAGGCTTTTTTATTATATCTTTTTACGCCTAATAAAATCAATTAAAACCCGCCCGTTAAACGCGTATTTAATGCCGAACGAAACCGTTTTTTAACGGCTTGACAAACGTTGGTTTGCTTTTTGCGCCTGAGTTATCAACATTGTTAATAACTTTTGTTGATAACTTATTCGTTCCAACTTAAATTGTAACGCGAGCCGTTATATTCGCTCGCCCACTTAAACTTTTTGGAGGTTTTGCCGTCAGCGGAAACAAATTCGTCGGGCGTGGCGTTTTTGTCGTAATTTTTAATGGTATAACGCTCGGTTCCCTTATCGGCAATCTTAAAAATTTCGTTTATGCGCTTCATTTCGTCGCCGCTTAAAACGTGCGGCGTGACGGAAGCAAGGGTGGTGACGCCCGTTAAAGCGCACATTTCAAGATAATCAAGGTTCACACTCGCGCCGACGTTTTCGGTAAACGCCGCGCAATCGGGGTCTACATTATAAAAAGCGTTGTTAAGGGGCAGGCGCATCATGCTGTTCACGCCGTGGCGCACAGTCCACTCGAAGCTTCTGCCGCTCGTATCGTCGCCCACGCGGTAAAGGGAATGTATGCCCGCGGTCAAATGGCTTATGGTGTTGCATCCGATAACGTCGGCTAACGCACCTTTTTGCACCGTTTTATATAAATTTTTAATCACGGTTGCAAGTGGTTTTGTCGTGTCGAAATACTTTCTGTCGTTCGTAAGACATACGTCCACGCTCGATTTAAACGGCGCTATCCCCGTTATATCCATGGTTGAAAAATCGTGCTTTATAAGGTCGAAGCCGTAACCACGGATAAGCTGCGCGTCGCAGAAAACTTTTTCTAACGTGTAGGGA
>CAKQMM010000115.1 GCA_934254755.1 uncultured Clostridia bacterium | reverse complement strand
CGCCCAAGCAAGACAGGCTCGGCGACGGTTCGCTCACCTTCGTTACCATGTACGGGAAAGGGAGGCTCAAAACGCTTATGGTTTTCCCCTCTATTTTCAAAGGCGAGCACGTTAATCATACCGATATGGTCGATACTATAACGGGTAGAGAAATAACCGTTAAGTTCGATCGCCCAACCGCGCTTCAAATCGACGGCGAGACGATATCGAACGTTTTAGAATACACTGCAAGGTCGGGCAAATAACGGGGCGATACTCAGGTAAAAAATGCTAAGACTGATTATATCCATATTGATATTCTTAATTCCCACCGTTTTCTACATAATAAGAATGTCGATAATCGCGCGGAGTAAAAAATCGCGCGAAGAAAAATATGCGTACAGCCGCAAAGTGGTGAATTTCATCGCGAAGAAAAGTCGGGCGACGGTGCGCGTTATCGGTAAAGAAAATATTCCCGATAAAAACGGCTTCGTTATGTACGCCAATCATCAGGGTAAATTCGACGCGCTCGCGACGATTTACGCGTGCGATAAGCCTTTAAGCGTCGTTATCAGAAAAGATAAGGCGTGGGCGGGCATGGTCAAAACGTTTATAAAAATAACGGACAGCAGGACCATTAAGTTAAACGACTTAAAAAGCGTTGCCGAAACGTTCAGGGATATCGCGAAAGACGTTGAAGACGGAAAGAATTATCTCATTTTCCCCGAAGGGGGCTTTGAGAACAACAAAAACGAATTGCAAACTTTCCACACCGGCTGTTTGGGACTTTTAAGAACGGCTAAATGTCCGATAGTTCCCGTCGCGCTGTACGATACGTACAAGGTGTATAACGTAAACTCTTTAAAAAAAGTGAGTTGCACCGTGTCGATTTTAAAACCTATCGAGTATGACGAGTATAAGGGTTTGACCAAGCCCGAAATAGCGGAACTTATAAAAATTAAAATTCAAAAAGAACTTGACAGAATCGCAAGCGAAGAAATTCGCAAATAAAAAAAGTCGGCGCTATGCCGACTTTTTAGTTTGGTTTTTGTCAGACGGTTTTGCCGCTTTCGGCGTCTTTAAAAACGACGTAATATCCGTATCCGTATAAATCGAACGGGTTGAGCGGAATAAATTTTGCGTTTTTAAGCCGCGGGGCGGGGTCTTTGCGGTTTACGGGCACGCCGTAGCAAACGAATTTAACCGAGCCCCCCTCAGAAACCGTTCCGAGAGCGTAGCGGCGGGTTTTATCGTAAGATATTTTAGCGAACCTTCCGCCTACGACGGCTTTGTTGAGTTCTTCTTCGGCGGGGTTAGAGCAAATAAGGTTTTCAAGTTTATTTTTAACGCTTAAATAATAGTTCCCGCTTTTATAATAATCGAAATTCGCTTCATCGAATTTAAAACCGCCGATATTTTCACTCGTTTTTTCTTCTTCGCAATCGCGATTTTGTATTCGCTCATTTTTTTCATATATAAGTTTTGCATCGTCTAACCTATAGTAGTTTTCGGTTGCGATTCGGTAGTCGTCGTAAGCATGCTCGCCCGAACCTTTTTGAGTAAAAAATTCGTCACGCGGCGGTTCCTCGCCGTTGACTTTATCCGTCTGACGTTCAACTTTCTTTGCATATAATTCACCTTCTTTTATAAGTAATTCGCCGCCCGACGAAGAAGCGTAGCCGAGCGTTTCGCCCGTGGCGGTCGTCAGTAAAACAAGAATTTTTCCGCTTAAATCGTCTGTTTTTTCTATTTTAAAAATAGCGCGCTTTCGGGCTTTGCTGCAAAACGCGTAGAACTCGTCGTAAACGTAAACGACGGTTTTTATCTCCCGCGCGCTATCCGAATCTAAATTATAAACGCACAGCTCTATTTCCGTTTCGCCGCCGCTTACGGTGACGGTTGCAACCCCTTTTAAAGCCCTCCCGTCGTCGCCGATAGAGCTTTGCGTGCTTTTAAAAACCAAATAGCGTTTAGCGTATCCGTTCATAACCTTCCCTTAAGCGATGCCTATATATCATACATATTCAAAAAGCGCAAAAAATATCACCTTTTTACGATTTCGGACGATTTTTGCCGACTTTTTAAAAGGTATTAAAATTACGGTGAAAAATCGGTTTAATCGTTTACAAACCGAATTTTATTTGCTAAACTAAATAAAAAAGACGCTTTTTAATGCGGATATGCTTTCCGCCTTAAATAAAGCGATTTTAAAAGGAGATAAAATGGAAAAACTTGCTTTCGTTTTAGGCGCGGGCGGCGCGCGCGGAATCGCGCACATAGGTTTTTTACAGGCAATGGACGAATTCGGCATAAAGCCCGACCTTATAGCGGGGTGCTCGATGGGCTCTATCGTCGGCGCGTGCTACGCCAAAGGCTACACGCCCGAAGAACTTAAAAACATCGCGCTTAAACTTCGCCCGGTCGATATTATAGACCCGTCTATCGTTCCTTTCGGGAAAAAGGCTTTTTTAAGTTCCCGCAAAATGCAGGGGCTTTTGGAGGGGCTTTTCGGCACGGTTACTTTTGACGAGCTCAAAATTCCTTTCTCGTGCATAGCAACCGACCTTAAAAGCGGCGAAACAAAAACCTTTTCGAGCGGTTACGTGGAAGAAGCGGTTCGCGCGAGCGCGTCGATACCGGGGGTCTTTAAACCGGTTGATAAGGACGGGTTTGAACTCGTTGACGGCGGAGTTTTAAAATACGTTCCCGTAAAAACCGCCCGCGATATGGGTGCGACCAAAATCATCGCTGTGGACGTTTTGGGCGAAGTGAGCACCGTTGAAGATACGGGCACGCTTATCGGAAAACTTTTCAGGGTCGTAGATATAGCGACGGCGAACATGACCAAAAACTACCTTGAAGTAAACGCGCCCGATATTCTTTTGCGCCCCGAACTCGGAGATATGAGTCAGTATAAGGTCGAGCGGCTCGATTTCGCTTACCAGAAAGGTTACGAGATAGGTATTAAAAATATGGACAGAATTAAAGAACTTATCGCAAAATAATTTAGGCACAGCCTAAATAAACGCCGCGCTTTCGGGCAAGAAAGCGCGGCTTAATTTTTCGGCGTTAAAGCGGTTTGTTTTCGGGGAAGGATAAAGGGGTTTTTTCTTTCGCGGTGAGCATTGCCGTTTCGCCCGCCTCGCGCGCGGATATCTGCTTGCTTATCGCGTCGTGCCGCTTAACTATTTCGGTTAAAGATTTATCTGAATATCTGAACGGTTTTTGCGGGGCGTTCGCGGTTTTCGCGCCGGGTATATCGCCGTTTTTAAAGCTTTTGCCGCCGATATCGTTCGCGTTTTTCGGGTTTTGCGGGGCGGCGGACTTATTTGCGTTCGGTCTTAACCGCTCCTTTTTGCCCGCCGCTTTATCTGCCGAGCCGCTTTTGCCGTTACCGCCCGATAAGATTTTATCAAGCGCGTTTTTTGCGGCGGGGTTGTTATTTACGGCGTTAAAAAAATCAAATATGTTAAAATTGCCCAAAATAATCTCCTTTTCACAAAAATATGACGGCAAAATTAGTTAAAGTTATTGCTAAACCTTGCTTTTTGGTGTATAATTTATAAGCGTATACGGGTTTATGCTTTTATTACATATTCATATATACGATAAAAAGTCAAATTCTATTCCATAAAGGGGAATGTATGAAAAAGAAGATAGCATTTCTTTTAATAGCGTTGTCGGCTTTCGTGTTTGCGCTTACGGGTTGCAGCAAAAAAGTTGACGTGTTAAGCGATATCGGCGGCGACGTTGCCGCGGGTAACGGAACGGCGGTCGTCGAAAAGGGCGACTACGTTTATTTCGTAAACGGTAAAGAAGCGGTCAGCGCGTCGAATAAAATCGGCACGCCCGTCAAAGGCTCGCTTATGCGCGTTAAAAAATCGGAACTTAATAGCCCCGAAACCGCTAATTACGAAACGGTTATAAACAAACTTTTCATAAGCGGTCAGTACGACAGCGGCTTGTACTTCTTCGGCAACACCGTTTATTTCGCTTCCCCCTATACCGAAAAGGATAAGGCGGGCAACGTTCAGAACACAAAAACTGCGTTTAAAAAGTACGATTTATCGTCCGGCAAGTACGACGAGAAAGATAATATCGCTCTCTCCGACGATAACACCGCTAAATACGTTTTTGCGGAAAAGGATGGCAAGGTTTATCTTACTTACGCCACTAAAAACGACGATAGCAAAACTATTTTAAAATGCGTTTCCGCCGACGACGGTAAAGAAGTTTTCACGTCCGACGTGTACGCGAGCGCAACTTTTTCAAAAGCAAACGACGGCAAAGTGTTCTTCACTAAAACCGGGTACTCCGAAAGCCTTAAAAAGGACGAAAGCTTTAACTCCGTTTACTATTACGAAACGGGCGCGACGGAAGCAAAACTCGTTTTGTCGGGCGTAGGCACCAGCGCAGAAGCGCGCGATGAAAGTCAATATAAAGATATTGAAGACGTTAAATACGTCGTTCCCGGTGAAGATACGAGTTCCACCTATCAGGGCGCGAAGTTCGATTTTATATCTTTTAACGGCACCTACCTCATCTTTTCGGCTACGACCGTCGGCAACTCCACGAAAAACTACTACGGGTTTGACGTAACCGATGGCGTAACCACTCTTAAAGACGCAAAATCTTTGGGGCTTTCTTCCGCAAACACCACCGATAAAGCTATAACGGCAACCTCTTACTATAAGAGCCTTGAAGAAATTTATTATATAGATTCTTCTTACGGTCTTGTTAAATTCACGCCGAACAAAAACATCGGCGAAGAAACCCCCGGCGTTATCGTAAGCGACGAATGTTCGAGCCTTACGATTATGTTCGTTGACGGCGACGTTATGTACCTTGCGAACACTTCCGAAGGTATTTATTATCAATATAAGTACACCGTTAAAGACGCGAAAATCAAAAAAATAAACGCCGCGGCGATGACCACCGCAAGCGACTATTTCGTTCCGCGCGTTATCGGCGGGCAGTATTTCATCGGAAACTACAGCGCCGACCAGTAC
>CAKQMM010000114.1 GCA_934254755.1 uncultured Clostridia bacterium | reverse complement strand
CGTTCGCGCCGCGTAAAATCTGGCTTTCGATAAGTTTTAAAAACCCGTCGTAATCGACGCCGTTTTTCGTCATAGGCGTAATTAAAGCGGTGGCAACGCCGCAAAATATCGGCTTCTTCATAATCTCCTTTCCGCAGCGAATTATGAAATACGAATGAAATTCGGCGGTATAGGCGGTCAAAAACGCCTTAAAGAGCCGAAAAACGCAAAAAGTATTTGCAAAAGTCGCCAAAACGGTATATGATATATAATAGTGTATTAGGCGCGCCGCCAAGGTATTCCGAACGGACGTAACAAAAACCTTGCAAAAACGCGGATATACACGGCTTAAATTAAAAAAACACAAACTTTAAGTTGGCGTTAAGGAGATTAGATGGCATACAACGGACGGAAAAAAGGCGGAATTTTCGCAAGACTTACGAGGCTTCCCGAAAGGAGCGAAGACTACGCGAGGAAGACTTTGCCGTCGAACAGATGGGCGCTTGCGTGGGATTTGATAAGGAACAACTTCGGCAAACTTTTCAAGATAAACTTGCTGATGCTGTTGTTTATTTTCCCGGTGGTGATAATCATAATCGCAAGGGCGTCGTTTACCATGTCGCAGGCAGCGGTTCAGCCGTTTGCGCAAAATATCGGCATAGGATACCCCGCTTATCCGATGATAAGCGGAATAAGCGAGTCTATCGTCTTTCAGGTTGACGTAACGGTGCTTTTAATGATGCTTATCGTGTCGCCTTACGTTTCCGTGGGGCTTGCGGGCGGGTTTTACGTTATGCGTAACTTAGTTTGGACGGAGGGCGTTTTCGTCGCGTCGGACTTTTGGTCGGGCGTAAAAAAGAATTATAAAAACACGCTTTTTGCGACGCTTTTCTACCTCGTAATGGTATC
Organism: uncultured Clostridia bacterium; assembly: GCA_934254755.1. Classification (GTDB taxonomy): domain Bacteria; phylum Bacillota; class Clostridia; order Christensenellales; family Borkfalkiaceae; genus HGM11412. The sequence continues at coordinate 4,210 of CAKQMM010000114.1, read as the reverse complement.
GCTTATGTTCCTGTCGATAGATTTGGCGGAAGTTCAGATAGCGACCATGCCGAAAATAGCGGGGTGGTTTATCGCGGGTAAAGCGGTGTCGGTAATTTTGATAATTTACTTTACCTTCGTGTATCTATATATGCTTACGCTCGGCGTGACGTATAAAGTCAAGTTTACGGGACTTATTAAAAACGGCTTTTTGCTTGCGCTTGCGCTTCTTCCGTACAACGCGTTTTTCGCCGCGCTTTCGGTGGTCTGGATATTGCCGCTTTTCTTCACGTTATCGTCCACGATATTTATGATGATAGGTATTATGCTTGCGGTGTTCTTATCATTTTCTCTCTTCACGCTTATATGGACGAACTATTCGCAATGGGTGTTCGACGAGTTTATTAACGATAAGGTCGCCGGAGCGAAAAAGAACAGGGGTATTTACAAGAAGAACGCCGAAGAGGAAGTTAAATCGACCGAGCGTTATAAACCTATGTTCGGCGCGCGGCCCATTAAACCCGTCACCGACTACGATATAGAAATAGCCGAACTCCCCGAATCTTACACGCGCGAAGACCTGATTCGTTTGCAGGAAAGTAAAGACGCCATGATTAAGGACAGCGAGCGGTATGAAGAGGAGCATAAAGACGACTTTATGAACGCCGCGAGCGCGATTGACGAATTTATGGGCGGAACCGCCCAAAAATCGGGCGACGGAGCTAAAAGCGATAGCGAAGCGGCCGAAAGCTTAAACGACGCGGACGAAAGCTTAAACGACGCGGACGGCGAAAAGACGAATAAAAACGGCAAAAAGCCCGCTAAAAAAGGTAAATAATGCGTGCGCCGTATGAAGCGGTCGCGCAGTTTTACGATAAGTTGCTGCTTGACGGCGAATATGAAAAATACGTTGACTTAATCGTCAAAAAGGTTAAAGACGACGCTCCCGTTTTTGCGGGTGCGGACGGCGGTTGCGGCAGCGGGATAGTTACGCGCGCCTTAAAAAAGGCGGGCGCGAGCGTGTGGGGCTTCGATATAAGCGACGATATGCTCCGAAAAGCAGTCGCCGCCGCTCAAAAAGATAAGCTTAACGTAACTTTTTTAAAGCAGAATTTATTGAACTTCAAAAGTTTTGAAAAACTTGGTTTTTTAACCGTAATAAACGACGGGCTTAATTATATAGAGCCGAAAAATTTAACGGCGGCGTTTAAAAATTTTAACAAAAACATGGTTAAAAAGGGCGCGCTCGTGTTTGATATATCTACACCGTACAAGTTAAAAACGGTGCTCGGCAACAACGTTTACGGCGACGACGGCGAAGATTTAAGTTACATTTGGTTTAATACGCTCGGCGACGGTTTCGTCGATATAGAAATAACGTTTTTCGAGAAAAAGGGCGAAGTTTACGTTCGCACCGAAGAAACTCAGCGGCAGTATATTCACGAAATTGAAGACGTGTGTTCTGCGCTTAAAGAAGCGGGCTTTACCGTTAAAAGCGTTTGCGATAACTTTGGCGGCGAACTTAAAAGCGATAGTATGCGCGCGGTCTTTACGGCAATTAAAAATTAAAATTTTAAACGCGCGCCGAAACGTCGTTTAAAATAGTATCGGCATAAAATTATGGACGTTTTAAAAAAAGCGGTGATTATGAACGGCGAGATATCTTTGACCGTTATCGAAAGCACCGAAATCGTAAACAAGGCGATAAAATATCACGACTTAACTCCGCTTACCGCGGCGGTTTTAGGGCGAACCATGACGGCGGCGTTATTCGCCGCGTCTTTTTTAAAGAGCGACGGAGATAAACTTTCCGTCACCGTTTCGGGCGACGGGGTCGGCGGACACGTTATCGTCAGCGCGGACGGGAAATTGAGGGTTCGCGGATACATAGATAACCCCCGCGCCGAACTTCCGCTCAATAAACTCGGCAAACTTGACGTTGCGGGGTGCGTGGGGAAAGGCAAGATAACAATCGTAAGGAGCACGGGGCTTAAAGACCCGTATACCGGAACGAGCGAGATAGTTAGCGGCGAACTTGCCGAAGATTTTGCTTACTACTACGCCGTCAGCGAACAGACCCCCACCGCAATGGCGTTAGGGGTAAAGGTGAGCGGCGCGGGCGAATGTATCGGCGCGGGCGGAGTGATAGTGCAAACCCTCCCCGGCGCGAGCGACGAGAGCGTTTCGGCGTGCGAAAAGCTTATGGCCGGGTTTAAAGATATCAGCACGAAAATTCAGAACCTTGGCGCAAACGGCGTTTGCGAAAAGTATTTTGCGGGCGCGAAGTTCACCGATTTTTATCCGAAATACGAGTGCATTTGCTCAAGCGATTACATTAAAAGCATAATTTTATCGCTCGGAAAGGATGAAGCGGACGACATAGTGAAAGAATTCGGTAAAATCGAAGTCGATTGCCAATATTGCGATAAAAAATATATATACTATCAAAAAGACGTAGACGAGTTATTCTCAAAGGGAAAAGATGCCTGATTTAAGTTTTGCGTACGATAAAAAAACCATACTCGATTTATGCGACGCGCGCATTGCCCGCGGAGACTATTTGGGTGCGCTTAACGCGTTAAAAAGGGTGAACGAACCCGAAAAACGCCTACTATATAAAGTGGGCGATTTGTATTATAAACTGACCGAATACGGTCAAGCCGCCGAATATTTCGCAAGGTTTTTGGAAAAGGCGAGCGAAAAGGAAAAACCGCGTGCGTATAACGCACTCGGCGCAGCGTTTTTAAAAATGAACGACGAAGAAGCGGCGAGTTATTATTTCAACAAGCAAATAGCGTCGGGGGACAGGAACCCTTACGATTACGGCGAAGAAATGTACGATTTTTTCACCGACGTATCGGACGCAGAGAGCGAATTTTACCTCGCCTACCCATACGATAAAGCCGATTTTAAAAAACTTTTAATCGAGTGCGACGATATGTTCGCGCAAGGTTTGTACGAAGAAGTTTTAGAAAAAATAAAGGTAATTCCTAAAGAAAACACGAGATATTACCCCGAAGCTTTGGAAGAGCGCGCGCTTTGCGAATTTATGCTCGACGATGACGCCGCGGCGATAAAACACATTCGCGCCGCGCTTAAACTCGCCCCGAACGACGTGACCGTTATCTGCAACGCCGCAAGTATGTTTAACAGAGTGGATATGCTTAGCGAAGCGAACGCCGCGCTTAAAAACGTGGACGTAAACGCGCTTGAAGGCGACGAGCTTTTTAAAATAGTAATGGTGAACTGCGACCTTAAAAATTACGGCACCGCGGCAAGCTTAGTTAAAAAATATTTAAAAACCGCGCCGTACGATAGAAGCGCGCTTATGCTTGCGGGTATGGCTAATTACAACCTTAAAAACTACGCCGCCGCCTACGAATATTTTAAAACGCTTTATCAGCTGACCGACACCTACGTTGCGGGTTATTACCTTAAAATCGCGGATTTTGCCGTGCGCGGCAAACCCGTCGTAAAAACACTTGAATTCGGCTTCGACGTTCCGGACGCGGAAAAGGCGCGCGTAACGAAAAAACTTAAAGGGTATATGGGAACGGCTGACGAAGAACTTTCCGAAAAAGACTTCGGCGAGCTTATACTTATTTCCGAGTACGCTTTTGAGAGTAAAGATTATCACCTTCAGTCTTGCGCGGTTGCCGCGCTCGCCGCTAAAAACAGCGATTTTGCCCGCGGATATCTGCTCGGCAAACTCGTTAAATTAAGCGTTTTCGGACAGATAAAAACCGCAATTTTAGGTTTTTTGACCGCCGACGGTTTCGAGGGCGATGCCCCCGCGTTTTTCGGTTCGACTTATAGGACGATAAAATTCGTCAAAACGGTATTTAAGGGCAATAATTCGGACGTTTTTAGCGAAGCGTATTCGCTGTGCTTTGCAAAAGTCGCCCCGATGGAAGACGACGTTTCGTACCTCCGCACCGCGGCTTACGAACTTTTTGACGAAGCAAAACGCGCCTCGCTCGACCGAAACGACGCCCGCGCTTTATCAGCCGTTATTTTTGAAAAAAGTAAAGTCAAACAAATAAAATCTCGCCGCGATTTCGCTAAATTTTTTATGACCACGCTTAAAGATATAAAGCGGGTTAAAGAACTTATCGCGGGTGAAACGCCGCTGCCGCCGTCGGATAAAAAAGACGAAACGCAGGCGATAAAAACAGAATAATTAAAAAACGGGTAAATTTAACCCGCGCCCTTTTCGGCGCGGGTTTTATAT
>CAKQMM010000113.1 GCA_934254755.1 uncultured Clostridia bacterium | reverse complement strand
GGGAGCCTAACGACAGATTTTCAGACTTGCGTAAGACCGTTGACTCCATTCACTTAAAAGGCGCGAAAGCGGGCATTTGGTTTCGACCGTTATTGACGAGAGAGGACGTCCCGAAAGAAGCGATTTTATGCGAAGAATGCGGAGGAGCGGTTCTTGACCCCTCGCACCCGTTTACGCTTGAAAAGGTATATAAAGACGCGAAAAAGTTATCCGAATGGGGCTTCGATCTCATAAAACACGACTTTACCACCGGCGACGCGCTTACGGGGCAAAAGGCACTCACGAGCGAACGATACGACTTCGAACTTACCGCGGAAAACAGAATTTATTACGATAACAAAAAAACCACCGCGACTATTTTAAAAGATTTATACCGCGCTATACAAAACGGGGCGGGAGAGAAAGAAGTGATTGCGTGCAATGCTGTCGGGCATCTTTCCGCGGGGATACATTCCCTTTACCGCATCGGAAACGATACGAGCGGGCGGTCTTTCGAATGGACGCGGCGCGACGGAATAAATTCGGTAATGCGGCTTCCGCTCAACAACGCCTTTTATAACGCCGACCCCGACTGCGCGGCGTTTACGAATATGGTTCGGGCGGATATAAACTTAGACTTTTTGGAAATGTGCGCCGTTACGGGCATGACTACGCTCGCATCGGTAACGCCGGGGATATTAAAAGCGGACGAAATGCGCCGCATAAACGAAATTTTTAAAACGGCGGATAGCGGCGGCGGAAATTTCGGTATAAAAAATTACGAAAAAAACGCCAACCCCGAAACTTTCGTTTCGCCCGACGGAAAAACCGAAAAAAGGTACGACTGGAACAGGGTTTACAACGGCTCGAGAATCGTTTTGTCGTGGATGGAATAGCGTTTAATAAGGAGAGACATTTAAGTATATGGATAAAAAACAGATACTGCCCGATTACGAGGGTTTGCATAAGTGGGAGTATTATCCCGCGGAAGCGGAAAACGAATATCAACAATGCTTAGACGAAGGGCTTAGCGTCGAACCGTACAAGCAGTTGTTTACGGAAGTTCAGAAAATGCCGAGAAGCGAGGCTCAAAAAATGTTCGGAGACGCTCTTTTCGAACTTACCCGTTCGCTTGAGAAAAGGGAAGGGTATAAATACGTCGAGCCGTCCGATTACGAGAGTATCAGGTCGCTAAGGTCGCCCTATCCGTTGAATATAAAGCCTTTAAAAAGCGGCGATTACGATAAGGTGTACGGCGCGTGGATGGGCAGAATTTGCGGTTGTATGCACGGTAAACCCGTCGAATGCGTAAGGACGAACGTGTTTATACCTTTCTTGAAAGAAACGGGAAACTATCCGCTGAAAAGATATATTTTAAGAAGCGACTTAACGGATGAAATATGTGAAAAGTACGCCGCGTTTCCGTTCAAAGAAAAGCTTTACGCGGACGAAATAAATTGTATGCCGTGGGACGACGACACGAACTACGTTGTGCTTGACCAGTGCATTATAGAAAAATACGGTAAAAATTTTACCGCCGAAGACGTTTCTAAAGCCTGGACGGAATTACAGAAAAAAGACTCGTACTGCACGGCGGAAAGGGTTGCTTTCTGCAATTTTATAAAAGGATATAAGCCGCCGTATTCGGCAATGTACAAAAACCCCTATCGCGAATGGATAGGGGCGCAGATAAGGGGCGATTATTACGGATATATTTTCCCCGGCAACCCCGAAAAAGCTGCCGAAGCGGCGTTTAAGGACGCGTCGATTTCACATATTAAAAACGGGATATACGGCGAAATGTTCGTTGCCGCCGCGCTTGCTATAGCCGCTTGCACGGATAATATGCTTGAAATTATAAAGGGCGCGCTCGCTTACGTCCCCGCGACTTCAAGATTTTACGAAGACGTATATTCGGTAGTAAATATGTATGAAAACGGTTCTAAAAAGGACGAAGTTTTCGCTTTTATTCACGAAAAATACGATGAGTATACGGGGTACGGCTGGTGTCATACCAACCCGAACGCAATGATAGTAGCGGCTTCTCTTCTTTTCGGAAACGGCGATTACGGAAAGTCTATATGCCTTGCGGTTGAAACGGGGTTCGATACCGACTGCAACGGAGCGACTGTCGGCTCGATATTCGGAATGGCTCACGGCATAAAAGCGATTCCCGATTATTGGACGAAACCCATGAACGACACGCTTGAAACGACTATATTCGGAGTGGGAACGGTTAAAATATCCGAAAGGGCGACGCTTACGCTTAAACACATATCAAAATAATTATAAACGTAGCGCGTGGATTATAAAAACAAAATAAACGCAAAAAGCGAAAGGATAAAAAATGAAACTTAACAGAGAAATATATAAAGATAAAGTCAAAGCGTGCTGGATAGGCAAAAATATCGGCGGGACGATAGGCGGACCGTACGAAGGCAAAAGAGAAGTGCTTGACGTAAAAGGCTTTTTGACCGAATCGGGCGAGCCTATGCCCAACGACGATCTCGATTTGCAGCTCGTGTGGCTTCAAGCGGTAGAAAAAGAGGGCGCGAAGAATATAACCGCCGAAAAACTCGGCGAATACTGGCTGTCGTTTATCGCCGCCGCTCCTTCCGAATACGGAATATGTATGGCTAATATGCGTGCCGGGCTTACTCCCCCGCTCAGCGGCGACGCGAAAAACAACTTGTGGAAGCACAGCAACGGCGCATGGATAAGAACGGAAATTTGGGCGACGCTTTGCCCCGCAATGCCCGACGTTGCGGCGCGCTATTCTATAGAAGACGCGAAAGTCGACCACGGTACGGGTGAAGGAACTTACGCGGCGATGTTCGTCGCGGCGGTGGAAAGCGCGGCTTTCGTTATATCCGATTTAAGAAAACTTATTGAAATCGGTCTATCCAAAATTCCTGCCGATTGCAGGGTTTATAAGACCATAAAATTATTGTGTTCGCTTTACGACGAAAAAAGACCCTGGCTCGACGCGAGAAACGCCATACAAAAGTTTAACGAAGACTTAGCCGACGGTTGGTTCCAGGCTCCGTCTAACGTCGCGTTTGCGGTACTCGGGCTTTTATACGGCGAAAACGACTTCAAAAAGTCGATGCTGCTTGCGGTAAACTGCGGAGACGATACCGACTGCACCGCGGCGACCGTCGGGTCTATATTCGGAATTATGAACGGTACTAAAGGTATTCCCGAAGATTGGGCAAACCATATCGGCGACCGTATAATCACTTGTTGCTTAAATCTGGGCGTATGTTTAAGAAGACCTAAAACCTGCAGCGAACTTACCGAAAGGGTGGTAAGGCTTGCGCCCGCCGTGCTTGAGCAAAACAGGGCAGAAAGGCAGGTTTCGTTCACCGAATTTACCGACGGCGAAAACGAAATCGACGGCGATGTTTTTGAAAAATTCTCGCTTCCGTACGGAAAAAGCGAAGAATCGGACGAAATGCGCAGATCTCTTTGCGCATTAAAACCGAACACGTTCACGGCAAAATGCGGCCGCTTTACCGCAATAATCACGTATGACGAAAGCCCGGAAATTATCGGCGGCGAAACGAAGCATTTGACGCTTAAATTTATAAATAACGTAAAAGCCTTCGGCAATCAGCCGTTTTTCGTGAATGCGGAATTTATATTGCCGGACGGCGTTATATGCGATAAGCCCGCGTTCAAGGTCTATTTGCCGCACTGGACGCCGCTTACCGAAGATTGCGAAACGGACGAGATACGTATTGGTGTGACAATGCCGGAATTGCCGTCCGCGGCGACGACGTTGTATTTGCGCCTTAAAGCAGACGGCGGATATGCGATACACACGATTCCCGTTGTTTTTATCATGAGTGTATAAAAAAGTACAAAGGTTAATTTTAGATGATTACCGACAAGAACAGCATTATTAAAATTAAGACCGATTTAGACGGGTCGGCAATCGTTACCGTTTATTGCGAAAACAAAATAAGAAGCGTAAATTTAGCGATACGATTACCGTCGGGCGGGTCTTTTCAAACCGACTTACAGATAAACGACAAAAAAGCAATCGGAAATTTCAGAATTCCGTCGCCTGAATTATGGAACCTAAACACGCCGTCTTTATACGGGTTTACCGCTTATATTTCGACCGACGGCGGAGATGAAAAAGCGGAGGGAAAATTCGCTTTCAGAACTGTTTCGACGAACGGGAAAAACATTTGCATAAACGGAACGCCGATATTCGTTCGCGGATATATCCGCGGCGCGACGGCGCACGAACACTCTAACGACGCGCACCTATCGGAAGAAGATTTTTACCGCAAAAATATCATGCAGGCGAAAAAATTCGGTTTCAATATGGTCAGATTTCACTCGGCTGTGCCGAACGAAACGTTTTTCGACGTTGCAGACGAACTGGGCATGCTTGTCCATATAGAACTTCGCCCGCCGCACGATATATACAATAATCTCGAAGAAATGGTGACTACGGGAACGGCAGTCGTCCCCGACGAATTTTTAAACGAAGTCGTCAACAAAAACTACAATCACCCCTCTCTTACGGTTTATTGCATCGGCAACGAAATAAAAAACGCCCCGAACGGAACAATTAAGGCTATAAAAGAAAAAATCGACGCCCTTGACGGCACGAGGCTCTTTTTGGACACCTGCGCCTGGGGCGAAAACGGACGACCGGATATAGATATCGACGTTCAGCATTTAAGCTACTACTTCCCGTTCGGAAAACATGCGAAAATGTACGACGATACGGACAATCTTCTCGTCGTAGGAAGCGCGTCGGATAAGCCGATGAAAACGAGCGGCGAAAACGCGACTATAACGCGAACGCCGCGGTTTTCCGTTCCGCTTCTTGCACACGAAACGTGCCATTATACGGCGTTAAGAGATTTTGAAGGACTTAAAAATAAGTTCTTAAAATACGGAACGAGCGTGCCGTGGTGGATTGACCAAGAAATTAAAATTATCGAAGAAAAAGGGTTTTCCGAAAAATACGCAGAAATGTACCGCGCAAGCAAGCATTTTCAAGCCGAGTGTTGGAAAACGGCATTCGAAGCGATGCGCGCTAGCAAACTTTTGGGAGGATTCCATTTTCTGCAATTCGCCGACACCGACGTTTACGAAAACTCCAACGGAGTGGTGGAC
>CAKQMM010000112.1 GCA_934254755.1 uncultured Clostridia bacterium | reverse complement strand
ATATCGCTTACGGCTTTAATTTTAATCTCTCCCGACGAAATCTTGCCCGCCTTTTCAAAAAGCGCGGGGGCGGCGGCGGAAATTTCGGTTAAACTTTTGTTGACTTACGTTTTATGGTCGGGTTTTACGGGGCTTATAACCGCAAGCGGACTGAATAAAAAAATATCGAAACTTTTTAAACCCCTCATCTCTAAACTGTTCGGGGTCAAAGACGAAAAAACGACGGACGAGTTAAGCGTAAACCTGTCCGCAAACCTTTTAGGGCTTGGCGGAGTTGCCACCCCCGCCGCAATAAACGCGATGAGTTTAATGGACGAGAAAGGGAACGAAAGCGGTAAAAACATGCTGTTTATAATATCCGCGACTTCCATTCAGATTTTGCCCATAACAGTTATGGGGCTTATGGCCGAATACGGAGCGAAAAACCCCGCCGTTATCATTCTCCCCACGCTTATCGGCACTTTTTTGTCTACCGCAACGGGCGTTATTTTAGCGAAGGTTTTTAAATGAAAATCGCCGTCTACGTAGTCCCCGTTCTTATTTTATTGCTGCTTATATACTGCGTTATAAAGCGGGTTAATATTTACGACGCTTTCGTTTCGGGCGCAAAAACGGCGTTCCCGCTCGTCGTGACGATATTCCCTTACGTCGCGGCGATAATGCTTGCGTATGAACTGTTCCGCGAAAGCGGGCTTTTAGACGTGACGATTAGGTTTTTATCTCCCGTTTTTAATTTTTTGAACGTTCCGCCGGAGCTTATACCCCTTATAGTCCTGAAACCCTTTTCGGGCAGCGGAAGCCTCGCCGTTTTAAGCGACGTCTATAAAAATTACGGGGTAAACTCTTACATCGCGCTTGCGGCGAGCGCGGTTTTCGGTTCGAGCGAAACGATTTTTTACATTGCCGCCGTCTACTACTCGAAATGCAAAAATAAAAAAGCGACGAAAGCGATTTTAATTTCGCTTTTCGCCACCTTTTTTTCAACGTTTTTGACTTGTTTTATTTCTAAATTTTTCGTGTAACTTTGCCCGCATTTATTTATTTTATTTTGCTCGGGTCGTATAAAACCCTTCTGCACGTTTCACATTCGTAAAGTTCGCCCGCTTCAAGCCGCTCGTAAGCGGTTATGGACTGATTCGAGCCGCAACGGGGGCAGTAAACGGACTTCGATTTAGCGTTTACGCTTGCGTCGCAGATAATCGGGAATTTTAAGTCCTTGCGCTTCAACTGATACTTGTCCATTACCTGTTTGTCGATAGTCGCGCCTATTTCAGCCATTTTATCTTTTAACGCCTTAACATCGTTGGTTTTTTGCGCGCGCAGTTCTTCAAACTTAGGTTTATACGCGGCGAATTGCTCGCGCATAACTTTGTTCTGCTTATTGAGTTTAACGACTTCGCGGCTAAGGTCTTCCATTTCCTTGATAACGTCGTTAATTTCCTGCTCGCGGCGGCTGAGCGCGTCCACTGCGGACTTAAATTTTTTAGAGATGTAGTTAAGTTCCGACTCGTCTTCGCAAGATTCGACTATCGCCTTACATTCCGCGGCGGTTTTTTTCATTTCGTCAACTTCTTTAAGCGCGTTGTTGTATCTTATAAGCAATTTTTCAGCCTTGTCCTCAAACGCCTGAAGGGTTTCTTTGACGGTAGATAAAAACTTTCTGGCGGCGTAGTATTTCTGCGCTTCTTCCGTCTTTAAAATTTCGTCTTCTATGGTTTTGAGTTGAAGGTCAACTTCCTGATAATCAAGAAGCTTTTTAATGAGTTCCGACATATCGTTCTCCTTTATAAAAACAGTTCGTCTAAAACGATTTCGCTGTTTGTTATTTTCAAATTTTTAATGAGTTCTTCCGCAAATTGTTTAAACCCGTAAAACTCGCTTGCGTAGTGCGTTAAGTTTATAACCGAAACGCCCCTTTCGCTTGCGGCAAGCAGTATATGGTGAGGGATATCCGAAGATATAACCGCTTCCGCGTCGCCGATAAGCCCTATACCTTCTTCATCGAAGCCCGCGCCGCAAAAAGACGCGATACGGCTTACTTTTTTACTCCCGCCGTAAACGGCGACTTTCTCCGCGTTAAGTTCTTTTTTTAACTTTTCGGCTAAGCCGTAAACGCTCGTTTCGGGTATGGTATAAAAACTGCCGTAGCCCGTTTCGGGTAAAGACAGCGGCATTAAAATTTTCCTCGTTTTCGCGCCCGCGGCGGCGGCTAAATAATAGTCGGTTCCCCGTTTTGCGCAGTCTAAATTCAAGTGATAAGAAACGACGCCCAAACCGTTTTTAGCGGCTAAATAAAGAGCGGAGTCTTCTTCAAATTTTTTTATCGGGTTATAAATCGCGGGGTGGTGAGTTATTATTAAATTCGCGCCGATTTTTATAGCCCGCTCTACCGCTTTTTTAGTTAAGTCGAGGCTGAAAACAACGCCCGTCACCTTTTCGGGTATAGGGATAATTACCCCGCTGTTATCGTATCCGCCGTAAGTTTTAACGAACTCGTCCGACAGTTTAAGCGGCGCTAAACTTTCCATAGCGGCAATAATTTCACAGGCTTCCATTTATAATCTCCTCTAATTCGATAAGTTCCCTATTTACCTCGCTTAAAAGCGATTCGCTTGCCGCAGACGATAAAATCGCCCGTTTTTTTGCGGCTTCGACCCGTAATTTTTCTATAAAGTCGGCGGGGCGGGTTTTCAAGTTATCTAACCCGAACTTTATTTCAAGTTCGCTATACTCCCCTTTCCCGCGGGTAAAAAGCATTATATCGTAAAACTTTTTGCCGTCTTTAAAAGTGTAATCTTTTTCCGCCTTATAACCGTTTCCGCTTAAAAAAGCGCGGACTTTATCTTGGTTTTTGTGCGGCAAAAGTATCAGCGTTTCAACGATGAACGGGGAAGCGGATAAAATTTTAATTATCTCTTCGCCGCCCATACCCGCAATTACGGCTACGGTCGGAGCTTCGCTATACCCCTTAAACCCGTCGGACACGACGGCTTGAACCGCATCCCCGAAAGGTTTTAACAGCGCGACCGCCTTGTTTAAGCATTTTTCGGATATATCGCTGATTATAACCCTTTTTACTTTGCCCGATTTAAGCGCGCCGAAAGCAACCAGCCCGTGGTCGCACCCGACGTCCGCCAAAACTTCCGTTTCGGGGATAAGTTTTACGATTTCCGCAATTCGTTTCATCGACTTTAAGTATCTAAATATTCTTTAAGTTTTTTGCTTCTCGAGGGGTGGCGGAGTTTTCTTAACGCCTTCGCTTCGATCTGACGAATACGTTCACGCGTTACGTTGAACTCTTTGCCGACTTCTTCGAGGGTCCTCGTCTTTCCGTCGTCGATGCCGTATCTTAACCTTAAAACCTTTTCTTCGCGCGGGGTGAGGGTGTCAAGCACGGTTATAAGTTGCTGTTTAAGCATCGAAAAGGTTACTATATCGCTGGGGGAAGCGGCGTTATCGTCCTCGATAAAGTCGCCGAGTTTGCTGTCCTCTTCTTCGCCGATAGGCGTTTCGAGCGAAACGGGGTCCTGCGCGATTTTCTGAATTTCAACGACTTTTGAAACGGATATACCCATTTTCGCCGCGATTTCTTCGGGGGTCGGCTCTCTGCCGTACTCCTGCAAAAGTTGGCGGGATACGCGTATAACTTTGTTTATCGTTTCAACCATGTGGACGGGTATACGAATCGTTCTTGCCTGATCGGCTATCGCGCGGGTTATCGCCTGACGTATCCACCACGTAGCGTAAGTCGAAAACTTAAAGCCTTTGGTGTAATCGAACTTTTCGACCGCTTTCATAAGACCTAAATTTCCTTCCGAAATAAGGTCTAAAAGGTGCATGCCGCGCCCGACGTAGCGTTTTGCGATGGAAACGACGAGCCTTAAGTTAGACTCCGTCAATTTCTTCTTCGCGGCTTCGTCGCCGTTCATCATCTTTTCGGCAAGTTCTATCTCTTCTTCGGTGGATAAAAGGGTGTACTTTCCGATGTCTTTAAGGTACATTTTGACGGGGTCGTCCATAGAAATTTCTTTGGATATCTCGTCGTACAAATCTTTCGTCCTGTCGTATTCGTCAACAATTTCTATTTTAGCGTCTTCAAGCGCTTTATAAATGCTTTCGACCTGTTCGGGCGTGGCGTTTATTTTTTCGAGTTTGTCGCAAAGTTCTTCCGAACCTATCGAGCCTTTTTTGCCGTAAACCGTGGTTAGTTCGTCGGTTATGGTTTTCAGTTGCTGGTCGCTTATACTCATAAGTCTTCCTCCGTGGGCGAAGATAACTTCGTCGTCTTTTTTAATATTAAGTCGGCAAGTGCCTGCCGTTTTTGTAAATCTGTTTCTTTTGAATAAACTTTGTTCAGTTCGTTTATTTCGCTCTCTAAATTAGCGCGCTTCACGAGTTTTACGGAATCTTTATAATACTTTTCTTCCGCCGCCGTGTCGAATACGCCGCCGCCCGCTGAAAGCACCGCGTTTAACTCTTCCGCCCCGTCTTCGCCGACTATACTCAGTAAAGCTTCGGGGGTAACCGCGCCTTGAGATTCGAACGCTTCGATTATCTTTTCGCGCACGGGGTGGTTAAAGTAAAGCGAAAAGTCGTAATTAAGCGCGTAATTTTTTTTGTAAATTATGGCGGCTAATATAAACCGCTCGGCTTTAGCGAACTTGTCGCTCGTATCGAAAGGCTTTATTTCGCCCTGCGGCTCTAAAGGGGTAGGTTCCGCCGTTTCGGTTACCCCGTTTTCTAAGTCACGCTTTAAAGATTCGTAAGTTATGCCCGACTCGTCGCGGAGTTTTTTCAAAAACTCTTCACGCATAAACGCGTCCGATAACGTCGATATGTACTTTAAACTTTCCTGAACGAACTTGCGCTTGTCCGTTATATCGTTTAAATTTTTGTCCTTTTTTATGAGCGAAAACTTGTAGTCGATAAGCGGAACGGCTTCGTCTAAAAGCTTCTGATACGCCGCGGCTCCGTCCTGACGGATAACGTCGTCGGGGTCTTTCGGCGGCGGAAGGTTCACTATTTTAACTTCAAAACCTTCGTTCGCGAATATGTCTAAACTTCTTATCGTGGCGTTTTGCCCCGCCGCGTCGCCGTCGTAGCTCACTAAAATTTTAGAGGTGTAACGC
>CAKQMM010000111.1 GCA_934254755.1 uncultured Clostridia bacterium | reverse complement strand
CGTCCCTACCCCTGACGGTTTCGCCGATATGCACGCTTATTTCGCCGTCGCTGAAAGTTCCCACTTCCGCGTCGCCGAGCGGCATTTTAAGAGCCTTGGCTATCCCTTCGGCAAGGGGTTTATTAGAGTTTCCGGTGAAAAGTTTTATCTCTGTGGTATGTGTAATCATAACTCCTCCGAATATGTTACTTCTATTGTATATAATTGCGCCTTATTAGTCAAGTAAAAAGCCGCTTTAAAAGCGTTTGTTCTCGGGCAAATTTTAAAAATCGCTTTAATTGACCGCTCTTTTGCTTTTGAAAAAACTTTTTATGAGCGTTGAGCACTCATCCCCCAAAACTCCGCCCTCGCACTCGGTTTTGTGGTTAAGCCCCGACGAACCTAAAATATCGAACGCGCTCCCCGCGCCGCCGCTTTTAGGTTCCGCCGCCCCGAAGTAAACTTTTTTTATGCGCGCGTTCACTATCGCCCCCGCGCACATCGGACAAGGCTCCAACGTAACGTAAATTTCGGCGTTTTCAAGCCGCCAGTCTTTGACTTTTTTGCAAGCCTTTTCAATAGCGATGATTTCGGCGTGACGGGTCGCAATTCCGCTCGAATTTCGGTTATTGTAGCCTTTGCCGATAATTTTATCGTTTAAAACGACTACCGCCCCGATAGGCACTTCGCCCTTTTTGTAAGCTTTTTTTGCTAAGGAAAGCGCGGCGCGCATATAAAATTCTTTATTTTTAACTACGCTTTCTTTCATTTGTGATATTTTCCGCCTTCCATAATATTGAACGCCCTGTAAATTTGCTCCGTAAGCATAACCCTGAAAAGGGTGTGCGGAAAAGTCATATCCGAAAACGATATAAGCGTTGCAACGCGCTTTACTTTATCCGCAAGCCCGTAAGAACCGCCTATTATAAAGGTGAGTTCCTCGCCCGCATCTTTCGATTTTTTAATTAAATCTTTAAGCCCCTCGGACGAGATTTTTTTGCCCTCTATCGCAAGAGCGAAACCCCTCCCTTTAACCTCTTTTAAAATCGCGTCGCCCTCTTTATCTAAGATGATATCTTTTTCTTTATCGCTCGGCTCGGCGCAAAAATTTTCTTCTTTAACTTCGGTTATTTTAACTTCGGCGTATCTTCCCGCCCGCTTTACGTACTCGGCGACCGCTTCCGCAAAATAACTTTCTTTAATTTTGCCCACGGCAATTATTTTAACTTTAAACATTTTTGCCCCTTAAAATAAGCCGACTATCCACATAACTCCGCAGATTATAAAGCCTAAAATCATATTTTTAACGGAAAGTTTACTGCATTTGAGCCGCAACTCGTCGCGCACGTACTCCTTTTTGCGGAATAGCGTAAGCAACAAAACCCCCGCTATAAGCGCGACCGCGCCCGCCGCCGTTAGGACGATTTTAACCCCGCCCGTAGGCGCAAAACCCCAAAAATAATAGTTTAAAACGATGTACAAGTTGTTTATAACGTGCGAAATAATCGTCGGGAGAGTCGATTTTGATTTATACGCGATAAGCGCGTACAAAAAACCGACTATAAACTGATAAACGGTTTGCGCGGGCGACATGTGAAAGAGCGAAAACGCCGCCGCCGAAAAGCCCGCCGAGGCATACATATTAAAGCCTTTAAGCGAGTTTAAAATAACGCCGCGGAACAGCGTTTCTTCCGCAAGCGGCGGAATAACGCAGACGAAAATTATCGTTAAAATAACGTTTACGGGCGACTTTTCGGGAAGAGTAACCGACGGATAATTAAGCCCGAGTTTTTCTAAAAGCGAAACGAATAAATTGTTCGCTTCCGCTAAGCCGAACATAAAGCCGAAGGTTATAAGCGCAAGAGGGATATATATGAATTTATCTTCCGCTTTTTCGGAAATAAGCGACTTTACGGGAAGTTTTGCTTTTAACGCGACCGCTAAAACCGCAAGAATAACGCTTAAAGACCCTATAAAAAACGACAGAATCATAACGCCGTTTTTAGCGGTTATTTCGTTGACGCTTACGCCGCTTGACTTAGACGCGACGGTTATTATTATCGAATACAAAAACGACAGCGTTATCGAAAAAACAGCGGCAAGAGTAAACGCCGTGCCGCCCGCAATAAAACCTTTATCCGTTAATTTTTCTCCGTTTTGTTTTGCCATGGTTAAATTATAACTTTTTTACGCGGTTTTTTCAACCGTTTTAAGTATAAATTAAGCGGACAATCAAAAAGCGCGGAGAGTTCCGCGCTTTTTAGCGTTAAAAAAATTATTCGTCGTAATCGTTCCCGTTTTGCGGCATCGGCGGCGGAGGCGGGGGCGGCGAATTTTTGCCGCGGACGAGCACCGCGTCTTTCCCTATTTTTTCGATGCAACAGTAATTTATTTCGACGCACTTTGAACTCATCCACCCGCATTTTTTGCCTGGCACGATTATTTTTTCGATATTTCCGCTCGATTCGTCGATTATAAGGTCAACGATTTTGCCCATATTTTCGCCCGTGGATAAATTAAAAACTTCTTTCTTTTTAAGTTCGGTAAATTTTACGCTTGCCATAACCGCCCCTATAAAAGATATTTACGCCGCGCAAAATTTATTACAATAGTTTTTCTTTTATAAAATCGAGGTTTTTAATAACCGTTTCGTATCCTATATCGTAAAGCTCGTCGCCGCGGCTTAAATTCATTATGCCGTAACGCTCTAAATCGGGCGCAAGCATAACGTCGGCGTACTTGTATCCGCCGAGGCTTCTGAACCCGCGGACTATTTTATTGCCGGGGAACATTTTATTAAGCGTTTTAAGCCCCGCGTAGTTCATGGGTCTATCGGCGGATAAATCTATCGCGACGACTTTATCCGCCCCGTTTTGCTTTAAAACGTCGGCGGGGACGGAGTTTAAAAACGCCCCGTCCACCAAAAACTTGCCGTCTATTTCAACCGCGCTGAACACGGGAGGTATAGCGCACGACGCGGCGAGCGCGGAATTTAAGTCGCCTTCCGTCAAAACAACCTGTTCGCCCGAATATAAGTCTGCCGCAACGCAAAAGTACGGAATTTTAAGGTCGTCGAAAGTTCTGTCGCCGATAGCGTAGTCCAAAAACTTTTTAAGCGACTTTTTGCGGAATTTAAAATCCAAAAAAGTCGAGGTTTTGCAAAACCCCGTCTCTTTTATAATCATAAGCATTTCGCGCGGGGTGTAACCGAGCGCGTACAAAGCCGCCATAACGCTTCCGATGCTGGTGCCGCCGACAATATCGAACTTAACGCCAGCTTCCGAAAACGCGGCGAGCGCGCCTATGTGAACGACGCCTTTTGCGCCGCCGCTTCCCAAACTTAAACCTAAAACCTTCTTCACGCGGTAAGTATGCGCATTATGAACTAAATAAATCGGCAAAATAAAAAACGCCGCAATATAAAACGGCGTTTTAAATTATTAAATAAGTCAGCCTCGAACCGCATTGAGTTTAAGCGGACGAAGGTCGCGCTTCATTCGGCTTTGCAGCCGCAACTAAGCCGCGTTTTAATTTAACCTGAACCCGCGCTTTGCGGAAACGGTTACGACCGAGCCCATAAGTTTCGCACCTGCTTTATTAAGCGACGAAACGGCTTCCTTTACCTGACTGCGGCGAACCTTTTCGCTCGAAACGACGAACAAAACCCCGCTCGACAGTTTTGCCAAGTGAATGTAATCGCTCCTCTCTAAAACGGGCGGGCAATCGAATAAAATTACGTCGTATTCTTCTTTAAGTTTTTCAATGAGCGATTTAAACTTGTCGCCTGTGAAAATAACCGACTCGTTCGCCGCCGCTTTGCCGCGGTTTAACACGTCAACGCCGTATTCCGTTTCTTTTACGAGCTCGTTAAAAGAACATTCGCCTAAAATGTATTCCACTATTCCGAAAGTGTTAGCTATTTTAAAAACTTCGTGCATTTTAGGGTTAAGAAAGTCAAGATCCAAAACCGCAACTTTTTTGTAGTTTTTTGCAAGCATAACCGCAAGGTTTGCGGCCACCGTCGTCCTCCCCTCGCCGTGCACGCTCGACTCTATTTGCAAAACTTTATTTTTGCCGTCGTCAAGGAAACATAACACGTTATCTTTTAATTTGTTAAAGGCTTCTTTTTCGCTCACGCTGCCCGTTTCGGCGAGTATTTCGGGAATTTTATCGGAATCGTCGTGATTTTTTTTGAACAGTTTGTTAAACATTTTCCGTTCCCCCTTTCGCGCCGCACTTAGATTTGCGACCGTCGCCTTCAAGCAGTGCTACGACGGTAAGCACCGTTGCGCCGGTAATTTCTTCAACTTCTTCTTTAGATTTAAACGTATCGTCAACGAAGTATTTTATTACTATTATCGCAACGGACGCGACAAGACCTAATAAGAAGAAAATCATAATAGTCGTACCCGCGCCGCGATTTGCGGAAACGGTATCGGCCGTCGCTTCCGACTCGATGCGGAGCCTGTTTGCATAGTTGCTGTTTTCGCTTTTATTTATCTCTTCTATTGCGAATTTAAGGTATTCCGTCAAATCGTTCGCAGTCTTTTCTTTAACGTTTTGCTTGCTCTTTATAGAGTAAGTGACTTCTAAAATAACGCTTTTATCGGGGTGAGTGAATTTAAGCGCGTTAGGGTTTATTTTAATGTCGTTATCGGCGGCTTTTTTGACGTATTCGGGATATTTCAAAACCTTCATATAGTCTTCGGCAAGATAGGTGCCGAAAGAGTACGCCGTGGTTTCGGAAATATTGCCGGTCGGGGCGACGTAAACCTGAAGCGTTGCGCTTGCGGTGTACGAGGTCTTTTTAAAAGCGAGCGCGTAAACCGCGCCGATAACGCTGAGAGCAAGCGTAAAGGCGATTATAAAAACAAAATGCGCTTTCAAGCTCGCGAAAATTTCGCCGAGCGATACTGTTTTAGCCGTGTTTTTTTCGTCCATTTTTTTACCTTTGCGGGGCGATATAAAAATAAAGCGTATCCGACCCGCTTGATTATTTTACTACAATTTAACGTTTAAGTCAATAGCGTAAGCCGTTTTTGTGACCTTTCGGGCTAATCTATAAGAAGATTTATTCGTTTTCGTCAAACCCCGCGGCGCGCTTAGCGTCGCGTGCGGTTTTTACGCTCTCTTCGTCAACCGCTCCGCTCGTCTCGAC
>CAKQMM010000110.1 GCA_934254755.1 uncultured Clostridia bacterium | reverse complement strand
ACGCAAGTCCCCGAAGGGCGTAGGGTTTTCCAGGAATTATCGGTTAAAGATAACTTGATGCTCGGCGCGTATTCTAGAAGCGACAAAAAAGAGATTAAAGAAACGCTTGAAAAGGTTTACGATATTTTCCCCCGCCTTCAAGAGCGCGCGGGACAGGTCGCGGGTACTTTGTCGGGCGGCGAGCAGCAGATGCTTGCGGTCGGCAGGGCTATGATGTCGCACCCGCAAATGTTGCTTTTAGACGAGCCGTCAATGGGCTTATCGCCGCTATACGTCAACACCATTTTCGACACGATTAAAGAGATAAACAAAGCGGGCACCACCGTATTTTTGGTGGAACAAAACGCTAAAAAGGCTTTGTCTATCGCCGACCGCGCTTACGTCCTTGAAACGGGCAAAATCACTATGAGCGGAACGGGCGTCGAACTTATGAACGACGATAAAGTCAAAGCCGCATACTTAGGCGAATAAAATTTTAAAACAAAAACTATCGGTTTTGCCGATAGTTTTTTTGTTAGAAAATTACTAGGTGTCACAATATATTGAAACTACTTTAAGCACAAGATAAAATACAATAAAACAACAACCATTAAATGTGGGACAAAATTTTTCGGAGGTGTTATAATGGGGTCAGGGGGAGTGCCTAATCGTTCCGTGATAATAGTTAATGGAAGGTCTGGCGATTTGCCTACTAGTGGTGCGGTGCCAAATTCTAGAATGGATTTATATGTGCATGGTGTAAAAATTCAAAGCAGATGGTTTGATTTTGAAGGAAAAGTCATACGAAATAGAGATTATATACATCAAGATAGAGATCATAGCCACTATTTTCCACACGACCATATTTGGTATTGGATTGGGGACAAAGCATATAGAGAGCCGGTGTTTATAGAGCCGGATTATGAATATTACGATTAAAGAAGGTTTCTATGGATATTAAAAGTGATTACGAAGAAAATAAACAGAAATTAAAACAAAAACTTGTCAGAAATGAGTTTTTATATTGTAATAAAAGTACGGGAAAATATGAATTTCCTATAATTAGGAAACAGTCAATAGATATTAAGAAAGTGCATTTTTTAAGTTATCCAAATGCAAAAGTTGGAGATGTGTCAAACTACGATAAGACAATACATTTTTTTACTTATGACTGGAAATTTGAAAAAGTGTATAATAATGCGGAAGAGGAGTTAGATAAATTAAGCAATTATTATTGTTTACTGTCGCCCGATTTTTCGATTTTTACGAATATGCCGAAAGCCTTGCAAATTGAAAGCGTCTTTAAAAATCGCTGGTGTGGAGCCTTTTGGCAGTCAAAAGGATTAAAGGTTATTCCTACAGTAAGTTGGGGTGATAAAAGTACTTTTGATTTTTGTTTTGACGGTATTGAAGAGGGTTCTATTGTTGCAGTGTGTACATATTATCGTGAGAATGTAGAAGACGATTTTATGTCTGGGTACAATGAAATGTTAAAACGAATAAAACCAAGTGTTATACTTTGTTACGATGAAGCATTTAAAGAAATGAAAGGTAATGTTGTAGAGTTTTTGCCTACTACGTATGAATGGACAAAAAACTTATCTTGGCAAGAGCGTGCTCAATTTGAATGGGAAAAGCATAACAAAAACGTGTCAGGATTAAATTCTGCTGATTTCAAATATTTTAAATACAAAGACCCGTTGGCGAAGACTATAAAAGTTAAATGTTCTATATGCGGGCAAGTCGCTTATCGCGATGAATACGGAAACGGCGAGTGTAAAAATTGCGGTTGGAAATTTTCAAAAGATGAAGAAAAATTTGAAAAAGACCGCGGCATAAGTTACCCGATGCTCGTTTCGCCCACAACCGCAAGGCGGCAATATTTAAACGGGGAACCTTTTAAGGCGACGTTCAACGAATTCGTAAACGGACTTTATTTTTATAGCGAAATGCTTTTTATCGTTTATGGCGTCACTTATGAAGTGTATTTGGAAAGTAACCGCAATATAGTTATATGCAGCGACGATACGAAACGGAAGTTTTCTTCGCGCGAAGATTTCATGAACAACGCAAGCGTTGACGGAAAACTTTTAAAAGATATCTGGGACGACGTTAGTTTTGCGGGGTTTATGTATTGCGGATAGCCGAGCGGGGTTCGATTCCCGTTCGGCTAAAAAAACTATCGGTTTTGCCGATAGTTTTTTCGTTTGCGGCGCGGTTTTGTGAAAATCGGTTAATATTTTCAAATAAGCGTTGATTTATTAAAAAACGTGTATTAAAATTTAATTGTTAAAACACTAAAACGAACTAAGCGGAAGTCAAGTTTAAAAAGATAAAAACCCGCTTATAAAAAGGAGTTAATATGGCTAACAAATACAGCGGCACCAAAACCGAAAAGAACCTGCAGGCGGCGTTCAGCGGCGAAAGCCAGGCAAGAAACAAGTACACCTACTTTGCAAGCGTAGCGAAAAAGGAAGGATACGAGCAGATTTCCGCGCTCTTTTTAAAAACCGCCGAAAACGAAAAAGAACACGCTAAAATGTGGTTTAAAGAGTTGTCGGGCTTATCCGATACGGCGGGCAACTTAAAGGCGGCGGCGGAAGGCGAAAATTACGAGTGGACGGATATGTATGAAGAGTTTGCAAAAACCGCGGAAGACGAAGGCTTCCCCGATTTAGCCGAAAAATTCCGTTTGGTCGGCGAGATTGAAAAACACCACGAAGAAAGATACCGCGCGCTTTTAAAAAACGTCGAAACGAAAAAGGTTTTTGAAAAAAGCGAAGTTAAAATTTGGGAATGCAGAAACTGCGGACATATAGTTATCGGCGTTAAAGCCCCCGAAGTTTGCCCGACGTGCAACCACCCGCAAAGTTATTTTGAAGTTCGCTCCGAAAATTATTAAAACTGTTTGCGCTTAGCCGAGCGGGGCTCGAGTCCCGCTCGGCTAACTTGTGCTTGAAACGCCGAGTTTACGCGCCCCGATAAATTGAATTAAACCGTAGGTTTTTGCCTGCGGTTTTTATTTTGCGTGTTTTTATAGGCGCCAACGCTCAGTCAGCTTAAAACGGCTTGTTCCCCACTTATTTTCAGCTTGCTAATAAAACAATGTTTTTTGCGTATATACGCATAGAAATATCGTAAAAATTATAGTAGACTATAAGTGAAATAAAAGCCGACCGTTTAAAAATCGGATAAATGCGGTTTTAAACGAAAAAGCGGCGTAGCGGAGAATTATATGAAAGCGCTTGTAAAGACGAAAAAGGGCGAAGGAAATATCGAACTGTTAGAAAAACCGATTCCAAAAATCAGTGACGACGAAGTGCTGATAAAGGTTGCGTACGGCGGAATTTGCGGAACCGATTTGCATATTTTAGCCGACCAATATACCTATTATCCGCCCGTGACTATCGGGCACGAGTTTTCGGGCGTTATAGTAAAGGCGGGCGGCAAAGTCAAAAACTTTAAAGCGGGCGACAGGGTCGTCGGCGAGCCGCACAACGAGGCGTGCGGAACGTGTTATTTGTGTAGAACCGGGAACATTCAGATTTGCGACCAAAAGCGGTCGATAGGCTCGGGGATAGACGGCGCGTTTGCGGAATACGTAAAGATGCCCGAAAAACTGTTGCATAAAATTCCCGAAAACGTTCCTCTTAAAACGGCGGCGTTTTGCGAACCGCTGGCGATAGTCGCGCATCAACTCATCGAGCGCGCTAAAGTTTACGCGGGCGACTATGTGGTCGTAACGGGCGCGGGGCCGATAGCTATGCTTGCGGGTCTTGCGGCAAAAGCGGCGGGCGCACGCAGGGTTATAATGTGCGGCTGCACGGTTGACGAAGCCGTGCGCCTCCCTGCCGCATTGAAAGCGGGCGCGTTCGACAGGTTCATAAACGTTCAAAAAGTTGACCAGATTAAAGCGGTTCTCGACGAAACGGACGGGGTCGGCGCGGATATAGCGGTCGAATGTTCGGGCGCAAACTCGGCGATTATAAACGCCGTTAAATGCTTAAAGAAAAAAGGCAGGCTTTGCGCGATAGGTTTAAGCGGAAAAGAGTTGGTGAACTTCCCCTATAACGAAGCGATGTTAAAAGTAATAGATATGTATTTTAATATGTCGTCTTCATACACGGGGTGGGAAATCGCCCTTAATCTTTTAAAAGTCGAAAAGTTGAATTTAGAGCCGCTTATTAAAGTTATGCCGCTAAGTAAGTATAGCGAAGCGTTTGGCGAACTTATAAACGGCAAAGCGGTTAAAATTATGCTCACCGCTTTCGACGAATATCTGTAAGGGGGATATTATGGAAATAAATTTAAAAGATAAAGTCGTCGTTATAACGGGCGCGGCGGGCGGTTTAGGCTCGGCTATAGCGAAGGGTTTTGCGAGGGACGGGGCAAAAGTCGTGTGTTTAGACCTTAAAAACACCGATAAAATTAAAAGCGAAATTATATCGTTCGGCGGCGCGTGTTATGCGCGCGAGTTCGATATAACCGACCCCGTAGCTGTTGAAGAAAACTTTAAGGCGATAAAAAGCGAAGTCGGATATATCGACGTGCTTATAAACAACGCGGGCATAAACGTCGGAACGGACGAGCGCAAAACGGTTGAAAATTTCAGCGATAAGTGGTGGGACGCTATTTTGGCGGTCGATTTAAAAGGGGTTTATAACTGCACCAAACACGCGCTTAAAAACTTTAACATAGCCGGCGGGTCGATAATAAATATAAGTTCTATCGTCGGTATAACGCCGCTTAGGAACCAATGCGCGTTTGCGGCTGCAAAAAGCGGGGTTATAAACTTAACCAAGGCGGCGGCCATAGAACTTGCCGAAAAAAACGTGCGGGTCAACTGCATTGCGCCCGGCACTGTCGGCATAGAGCTGACGAACAAGCTTTGGCAAAACGATGAAAAGATGAAAGGGCATTTAGCTCATATCCCCATGGGCAGGCAAGCGACGCCCGAAGATATAGTCGGCGCGGCGATGTTTTGTGCGTCCGACCTCTCTAAATATAGACCGGGCGCGGTTTTGCCCGTTGACGGCGGCTGGACGGCGGGCGGTTTCGCGAGAAATTTTTAGGTTACCGCAAAATAAGGTTTTATATGGATAATTTAGCAAATCAAATTAAATACGATAAAGTTTCAAGCGGAACCCTTAACGTTTACTTTTTAGGTCAGGCG
>CAKQMM010000109.1 GCA_934254755.1 uncultured Clostridia bacterium | reverse complement strand
TATTATAACCGTGCCGCCGCTTATATCGTCAAGCGAATAAACGGTTTTTACGCCTTTATTTTCAAGACTTTTCAAAACGCTTTCGTTATGAATTATTTCGCCTAAAATGTAAACGTTTTTATCGGTTAAAGCTATAGCCGCGTCAACCGCGCGCTTGACGCCCGGGCAAAAACCCGCGTGTTTGCTAAGTTCTGCGCGCATTTTATTTATCCGCGTTTTTCGCGGCTTTTTTATTCTTTTTAGCCGACTTTTTCGCGTATATTTCATCGACTTTTTTAAAGAGTTCGGCTTGCAGTTCTTTCATTTTTTGTTCGACGACTTTAGTCGCTTCCGCGGCGACTTCGTCGGTAAACTTAACATCGTAAAACTCGCTTAAATCAAAAGACTCGCCAACCATCGCATACCCGCGTTTAAACGGCTTAATTCCTTCGTAAATTATAATGGGAGTTATGGGCGCGCGGCCTTTTATCGCAAAAAGCGCGGTGCCCGTTTTAAGAGTCTGAATTTCGTTGTTTACCTTGTTGCGGGTGCCTTCGGGGAAAACCGCAAGGCGTTTTTCGTCCTTTAACACCTTTAAGCAACGCTTAATCGAGGATATTTCGGGCTTTTCGCGGTTGATGGGAATCGCGCCCAAACACGACAAAACGAACTTATTGAACCAATTTGAAAACCACTCTTTTTTAGACAAAAACATGGTGCGCGACATGTAAAGCGAACCGATAACGTAAACGTCGGCTTTTCGCTGGTGGTTGCAAACGACGATGCGCCTGCCCTTTTTAACGAGGTTTTCTTTGCCGAAAACTTTAACCCTGTATATCGTCCTGTAAAGCCCCATCAATATAGGGCGCAAAATGTAGTATAAAATCATTTTTCACCTTTAACTATCGCTAAAATTTTATTTAAAACTTCGTCAATCGAAAGCTTGCTCGTGTCGATAAAAACAGCGTCTTTCGCCTGTTTTAAGGGGGATATTTCGCGGTTCGTATCCTGATAATCGCGCTGCTCCATTTCTTTTTTAAGCGTTTCAAAATCGACTTTTTCGCCGCGCGCGGTAAGTTCTTTACGCCTGCGCTCCGCACGTACGCCGATAGAAGCGGTAACGAAAAACTTATACTCGGCGTTCGGCAAAACGTTGGTTCCGACGTCGCGCCCGTCCAAAATGCAGTCGTTAGTTTTTGCAACTTCTCTTTGCGCTTCGACCATTTTTTTGCGAATCGAGGGGTACGCGCTTATTTTGGACGCGAGAAGAGAAATCTCGTTTTCGCGAATGGTTTTTGAAACGTCTTTCCCGTCAAGGTAAGTTATTTGTTCGCCGCCCGAATAACCCACGGTAACGCAAACTTTTTCAGCCAAAGCGTTTACTTCGGCTTCGCTGTTTACGTCTACGCCTAAGTTTCTCGCTTCAACGGCGCACGCGCGATACATTGCGCCCGTATCGAGGTACAAAACATTAAGTTTTTTTGAAAGAAGTTTGGCGACGGTCGATTTACCGCTGCCGGAAGGTCCGTCAATCGCTATGTTAAGCATAAGTTCCTTTTAAAATTTTTTATTTAATTTTCGCGTTTAAGCCGCCCAAGCTTAAATTTTGCCGATTTCAGCCTGATACTAATCGTTAGCGGCGGCTTTACCCGTCGAAAACGCTATTTGCAGATTAAAACCGCCCGTAAACGCGTCCAAATCTAACACTTCGCCGCAAAAGCGCAAGCCTTTAACGAGTTTGCTTTCCATATTTTTGGGGTTGATTTCTTTAATGCAAACGCCGCCGCGGGTTATGACCGCTTCGTTAAAACCGCGCGTACCTAAAATTTCAAAATCTAAGTTTTTAAGCGCAAAAACAAGCCTTTCGCGCTCTTTTACCGTTATTGAATTAGGCTTTTTATATTCGGGTATGCCCGCACGCTTGATTATTAGCGGAATAAGCGACTTCGGAAGCAACGCGTCGAGCGAATTTTTAATTTCTTTATTCAAATTAAGGCTAAAATCTCTTAAAACTCGCGCGGAAAGCGTTTCCATATCGAGCGCGGGTTTTAAGTCGATTTTAAGTTTAAATTTATCGACTTTAACACCGTTTATTATCGAAGACGCGCTTAAAATAGTCGGCCCCGATATGCCGTAATGTGTGAACAAGGCTTCGCCTTGCTTTGCGTAAATAAGTTTGCCGTCCGCAAAAACGCTTACGCCGACGTTTTTAAGTGTTAAGCCCTGTAGCGGCAAAAAGTCGCCGCCCGCAAGGTCTAAACCCGTAAGCGAAGGGGAAAGTTTAGTTACCGTGTGACCTGCAGCTTTGGCAAAACCATACCCGTCGCCCGTGGACCCCGTGGAGGGGTAACTCAGCCCGCCTGTCGCTACTATTACCCTATCGCAAAAATACTCGCTTTTATCGGTGATTATTGATTTAACCGCACCGCCGAAAGTCGTGACCGCCTTAACCGTTTCGTTAAGCAATACGCTAACGCCGACCGATAAAATTGCGGAAGAAAGGGTCTTTATAACATCGCTCGATTTATCGCTTTCGGGAAAAACTCTGTTGCCCCGTTCGACTTTGGTTTTAAGCCCCAAACCGTTAAAAAAATCGACCGTTTCCTGCGGGGTAAAGCCGTAAATGCTCGCATAAGCGAATTTAGGGTTGCTGACGACGTTTTGCAAAAAATCTTCCGGCTCGCAAAGGTTCGTTAAATTGCACCTGCCTTTACCGGTTATATATATTTTTTTGCCCAACTTTTCGTTTTTTTCTATCAAGACCACTTCGTTTCCGTTGATTGCGGAAAAATACGCCGCAACCATGCCCGCCGCGCCGCCGCCGATTACGCCGACTTTCATATAAACTCACCTTTTTTAAGCTTGTTTATAAGAGCCTCGTCCGTAATTTTGTGAACGACGGGGGTTATCGTTACGTAGTTTAAGGAAGCAAAATGCACGTCTTTTTCAAGTTCGTTATCACGCATGGGGAATGGCTCGCCGACGAGATTATACGTGTCGACGCTATCAGACGGAACGTAACCGTCGTCATACTCGTTAAAGCCCGTGTCGGCAATTTTAACGCCTTTAATTCCGCTTAACGGAAGGTTAGGAATGTTTACGTTCAAAACGTAGTCTACGCTCGCCATTTTTAAGAGTTTATCGAAGTTTTTTTCGATAAATTCGATATTATGCTTGAAATTCCAGCCGCTTTGAGCAATATTTGAAAAAGCGATTGCTTTAATTTTGTGAATGTTAGCTTCTATCCCCGCGTTCACCGTTCCGCTGTAAACTATATCGGTGCCTAAATTCGCGCCTTCGTTTATTCCGGAACAAACAAGGTCGATATCTTTTAAAAAGTTCACGCCGAGTTTAACGCAGTCGGAAGGGGTGCCGCTCGTAACGTAGCACTCGCACCCGTCGATGGCGTTAGTTTTTTTAAGGGTGATATCGCGGCGGAAAGTCATCGCATGCGAAAAGCCCGAGCGGTTACCGTCGGGTGCTATCACGAAAACTTTATTCCCTTTTTTAAGGAAATTAGCGAGAGCAATAATGCCCTCGCTTAAAATTCCGTCGTCGTTACAGACTAATACGTTCATTATTACACGGGATAAACGCCGCTTTTAACTCTGTCGGCGTCAACCTTTTTATCTCTTGCAAGCCTGTATTTGAAGAAGTTAATCGCAACCTGATTGAAGAGCGCGTAAGAAAGCACGTCTTCTTCCTGAGTGTAGTATTCCATCATTTCGGACTTAAACTTCTCGTATTCGGGAGCGATATCGTCAGCCGGGCGATAAGTGATAATCTTTTCGTTACCGACGACTTTTTTAAGAACTTCCGGGTCGGGTGCGGTTGCGGTTTTACCGTATGCGCCGCGCATCAAATCTTTAAATTCTTTGGTGACCATTTTGTATCTTTCGCCGTTCAAAACGTTAAGCACTGCTTGCGTGCCGACGATTTGCGACGAAGGAGTTACGAGCGGCGGATAGCCGCAGTCCTTTCTGACGTTCGGAACTTCTGCCAAACATTCGTCAAGCTTATCGAGTTTACCCGCTTGTTTAAGCTGCGACATAAGGTTTGAAAGCATGCCGCCGGGAACCTGGTTGATAAGCGTGTTGATGTTGATCTGGCGAACCTTCGGGTTCAAAATGCCGTCGTCTTCCAAACGCTTTGCAACTTTTTTGAAATGGTCGTTGATAGGAATAAGTTTTTTAACGTCTATGCCCGTATCGTAAGGAGTACCTTCAAGGGTCTTGACGAACGGCTCGGTCGCAGGTTGCGAAGTGCCGTTGCCCATCGCGGAAAGCGCGGTATCGACTATATCGCAGCCCGCTTCGATGGCTTTAAGGTAAACCATATCGCCCGTACCCGTGGTGTTGTGGGTGTGAAGGTGAATTTTCGTATCGGGTTTTAAGACCTTTTTCATTCCGCTGATAAGGTCGTAAGCTTTATACGGAAGAAGAATGTTGGACATATCTTTCAAGCAGATATTGTCCGCGCCCATATCTTCGAGCGTTTTTGCTTTTTTAATGAAGTATTCGTTAGTATAGTAGTCGCCCGTCGTGTAGCAAATGGTAGCTTCGCAAACCGCGCCGTAGTCGCCCTTATACTTGTTGATGGACTTCATAGCCTGCTCTAAGTTACGCTCGTCGTTAAGCGCGTCGAAAACCCTTATTACTCTGACGCCGTTTCTTATCGACGCTTCGACGAATTTATCGACCACGTCGTCCGCATAGTGCTTGTAACCTAAAAGGTTCTGACCGCGAAGAAGCATCTGAATGGGGGTTTTAACGATGTGTTTGCGAAGAATTCTGAGCCTTTCCCACGGATCTTCGTTCAAAAAGCGAAGGCAGCTGTCGAAAGTCGCCCCGCCCCACGCTTCGAGCGAGTAGTACCCGATATCGTCGAGCTGTTCGAGCATGGGAAGCATTTCTTCGAGTTTCATACGCGTTGCCGCCTGAGATTGGTGAGCGTCGCGCAAAATAGTTTCGGTAATTAAAACTTTTTTAGCCATAATATTCTCCTATAATTAACTGCACATCGCAAGCAGTACGCCCGCCGCGATTGCCGAGCCGATAACGCCTGCTACGTTCGGCCCCATTGCGTGCATAAGTAAGTGGTTGTCGGGATCGGTTTCGCGCCCTACGTCCTGCGAAATACGAGCCGCCATGGGAACTGCCGACACGCCTGCCGAACCGATAAGGGGGTTGACC
>CAKQMM010000108.1 GCA_934254755.1 uncultured Clostridia bacterium | reverse complement strand
AACAAAAACAGCACCGATAGGCAAATTATTAAAAAATTTTTCATACCGCCTCACCTTAAAATGAAAGAATTCGTTTTTTCGTCGTAAAAATAACCGTTTTCGTTAAGCAATTTTTCGACGGGCGCAAAATCTAAATCTTCGCCGTATATAAGATCTTCAAGCGAATCGTATTCGTCGCGAAGCGCAGCATTTATAACGCTTAATAAAATAGTTGCGTCTTTAATGTTCTGAACGTTCATCATATAATGATTTTAGCACAAATCTTAGCTCCCGTAAACCAAAATTTTTAAAAAACGGGTTCTCTTAGCAAAAAGCCCCGCAACGAATGGTGAACAATTTAATTGACTTTGTTCAGATTTTAGGATATTATTAAACGGAATACATTCGAGGCGGATAGATGAAGCACGTTTTTATAATTAACCCGATTGCGGGTATCGTAAGCCAAAAAGATTTTATTATAAGCGAACTTAACGAGTTTATGAACGATTACGATATAGAATATCACGTTACGACGCACGAAAAAGAAGCTATCGGGTTTATTAAAAAATATCTTGAAAGTTATGCGGGCGAGGTCCGTTTTTACGCTTGCGGCGGGGACGGAACGCTTAACGAAACGGTCAACGCAATATTCGGGCGGGAAAACGCAAGCGTTACCGTCTACCCTTGCGGAAGCGGAAACGATTTCGTAAAATCAATCGGCGGTGCTGAAAAATATCTGAATATTAAAAGCCTTTTAAACGCCGAAAACAAAAAGATAGATTTAATAAAAGTGAATGACGTTTACTGCGTGAACGTTTGCAATTTAGGTTTTGACGCGACGGTTTGCAAAATCGCGAACGACGTTAAAGGCAAGTCCGATAACCCTTATAAAACAGGGCTTATACGCGCAATATTTAAAGGCGCGTTAAGAAACAAAGTTTCCGTCACCGTCGACGGCGAAACGCTTAACGAAAACGGCAAATTGCTTCTCTGCACCGCCGCAAACGGACAATACATAGGCGGCAAATACAGGTGCGCGCCCTACTCTCAGATAGACGACGGACTTATCGACGTTTGCCTTATAAAGACGATGAGTTTAATCAAGTTTTTATCTCTCGTTCCGAGTTATGAGCGCGGCGAACATATCGGGCATAAACGCACTATCGGCAAAATTTTGCATAGGACGGCTAAAACGGTAACTTTTACCGCAAAAAAAGATTTCCCCATCTGCGTTGACGGAGAAATTTCATACGGCAAAAACTTTAAGGTTGAAATTCTTAAAAACGCGTTAAACTTTGGCATAGTCAAATAATATTAAAAGCAAAAATCTCGGCAATTTGCCGAGATTTTTATTGTCGAAAATTATTATAAAGTTAAAATTTTGTTTATCAAATCGTTCATAAGTTCGTCGCGCTTAATATAAATCGCGGTTTTGACGGTTTTATCAAGCGGCGGTTCCAATTCGTAACTTCCGTCCGCTATCGGCAAGCGCAAAGGCATATCTTTAACGAGCATAAATTTATCGCCGTCGTTAAGTAAATACGCGACGGGCGTAACGTCCCATATAACCCTCGTCCAATCGGTGCCGTAAGCGTATGCGTCGGCGGTTTTTATGGTAGTTTCGGCAAGATAATTGCCGACTTCGTTTTTATTCAATAAAAACCGCTCTATCTCCGGCTTAGATATTCTGAATTCGCTCACCACCCCGTCGCACGGAAACCGCACGAAATCGGGAATTTTACTCATGATCACCCTTGCCGCAAAAATATCCTGCATCATATTGAATTCGTACGCGGGCTTCGGCATAAATTCGGCGTGTCCGCCAAGCCAGATTAAACGAATTTTATCGCATATTTCGGGGTTTAACAAAACGGCGGAAGCAACGTTCGTTATCGCGCCGATAGCAACGACGTTTAATGGGGCATCGCTCGTATATTTCATAGCGCGCGCCGCCAAATCTTGCGCCGCGGGGGACACGACGGGTGTTTGCTCGCTTTTTAAGTAGTCGCCCGACCCCTTAAAAGTCTTTTCGACCAAATCTCCCCGTCCGCACATTTTTAAGAGTTTTTTAATTTCTTCATAACTTTTAATCATTCCGTCTTCGGGCGAAACCGAATTAGAGTTTAAAAACGGCGCGGCGTACAGCGCGACGGTGCGCAGTTTATCGCCGTTTGCGAGCAGATAAGAAATCGCGAACTGATCGTCGACTTCGTTAAACGCGTCGGTATCGATAACAACGTCTTTTATCATATTATTCACCTGCTAAATTGTTCTGATATAGATTGTATTATGAAACGGCAAAGACTTCAAGCGGTTTTAAAAAAAACACAAAAAACTCGGCAAAGCACAGTAACGCCGCCGAGTTTTTTTATATCTATTCAGTTTACATGTATTTTATAAGCATTTCGGCAAGTTCCGCTTTCGTGGTTAAGCCGACGGTCGATTCTTTAAGTTCGCCGTTCACGAAAACCGCAAGGAACGGAATACTCATAACGTTATACTTTATGGCAAGCTCTTCGCTTTCGTCAACGTTCACTTTCGCGACGAGAATTTTTTCGCCGAGTTCGTCGGCAATCTCGTTCAAAACGGGGGCTTGCATCCTGCAAGGACTGCACCACGCCGCCCAGAAGTCAACCAAAACGGGAACTTTGCTTTCCTTAATCGTTTTTTCAAAATCGAAACCGTTAAGTTCCAAAATTTTATCGCTCATAGTACCTCCGATTATATTTTGCGCAAAATTATCGCAAAAATACTTGTTTATAAGCGCGCGGGGAATTAGCCGCCCTTCATCGAACGCAAACGTAAATTCCCGCACGACTTAGTTAAAAGTTAAAATCTATAACGCCGTCAAGCGTAACTTCTACGGTCGAACCGTCGCTCATGCGCTTGAGTTTTGCGTTTCCGCTTGCAACCTCGTCGTCGCCTATCGCCAAAACGTACTCCGCGTTAATTTTGTCGGCATACTTAAACTGCGCCTTAAACCCGCGCCCCATGTGGTCGATTTCCGTCTTGACGCCTTTTTTGCGAAGTCCGTCCGCAATTTTAAGCGCGATGACCTTCGCTTCGTCGCCAAGCGCGGCAATATAAAGTTTAACGGGAGTTTCTTCGGGAATTTTAACCCCTTCGGCTTCCATTAACATAAGCACGCGTTCAAGCCCCATTCCGAACCCTACGCCGGGGGTGGGTTTGCCGCCGATTTGTTCGATAAGCCCGTCGTATCTTCCGCCGCCGCAAACGGTGCCTTGCGAGCCGAGAGCCGTAGTCACAAACTCGAAAACCGTTTTGGTATAATAGTCAAGCCCCCTTACGATATAGGGGTTAATATTGTATTTAAGCCCGACCGCTTCAAGGTTTTTTTGAAGACCCTTAAAATGCGCGGCGCAATCGTCGCACAAATAATCGGTAATTTTGGGCGCGTCTACGCACAACTTTTTACAACCCTCTTCTTTACAGTCAAGTATTCTTAATGGGTTTTTATAATATCTTTCGCGGCAAGTTTCGCAAAGACAGTCGAGTTTATCGGCAAAATAGTTTTTAAGCGCGTCGTTATAAGTTTTGCGACACGTTTTGCAGCCCATGCTGTTTATATTAAGCTCAACCGACAAGCCGAGTTTAGTCAAAACGGTGTGCGCAAGGGTTATAACTTCAGCGTCTATGGACGGGTTTTCAGCCCCGTAAAACTCAACGCCGAACTGGTGATGTTCGCGGAGCCTGCCCGCCTGCGGCCGCTCATATCTGAAAACAGGGGTTATATAGTACATTTTGAGGGGAAGCGCGGTGTTTAAGAGCCCGTTTTCGATAAACGCGCGCGCAACGCCCGCCGTTCCTTCCGGTTTTAAGGTAATGCTGCGCTTGCCCTTATCTTCAAAAGTGTACATTTCTTTGTTGACGATGTCGGTCGTATCGCCGACGCCGCGCAAAAAGAGTTCCGTATGCTCGAACGTCGGGGTGCGAATCTCTTTCACGTCGAACGCGTCCGCAACGCTTCTGACAAGATTTTCAACGTAGTGCCACTTGTAACTTTCTTCGGGCAATACGTCTTTCGTGCCTTTGGGGATATTTATCATAAATCACCTTTGCCCTGAAAGGGCTTTTTTTAAAGAATATATTTTTTAAGGTTGCGGCTTGCCGCGTCGGGCAAATGGTCGCTGACGTACTGCTTATCGACGGTTACTTCGGTAAGCGGAATTTCGTCGCTTGCGTTGAAAGATATATCTTCAAGCAAGTTTTCCATTACGGCGTGAAGCCTGCGCGCGCCGATATCTTCGCTCGCCGCGTTTTGCTCTGCGGCGACTTCGGCAATCGTTTCGATTGCGTCGGGCGTGAATTTTAAATCGACGTTATCTACGAGCAGTAAGTTTTTATACTGAATCGTAATCGCGTTTTCGGGCATAGTTAAAATGTTTACGAAGTCTTCCTTAGATAAACTCGTAAGCTCAACCTTAACGGGGAACCTGCCTTGAAGTTCGGGAATTAAATCTTCCACCTTTGAAACGTGGAACGCGCCCGCCGCGATGAATAAAATGTAGTCGGTTTTAATCGCGCCGTACTTCGTCATAACGGTGCAACCCTCAACGATCGGCAAAATATCGCGCTGAACGCCCTCGCGGGAAACGTCTGCTCCGCCGTGGTTTGATTTCGCGGCGATTTTGTCGATTTCATCAATGAAAATTATGCCGTCCTGCTCGGCGCGGCGAAGACCTTCGGTATTAACGGCGTCTTCGTCGATAAGTTTGTCGCTTTCTTCGTTCGTGATGTAATTAAGGGCTTCCTTTACGGTAAGCTTGCGCTTTTTTTGGCGTTTCGGAAGCATATCGCCGAAGATAGAGCCGATGTTTATTTCCGCGCCGCCCACGCCTAAATCGAGTTGTTTGGGCGAATCGTCAACGAGCATTTCGATAACGGTTTTATCGAACTTACCCTCGCGCAAGTCGTTTAAAATTTCGCTTTCAAAAAGCTCTTTCGGTTTTTCGCCGCGCTCGCCCGCTTTTGCTTCGAGCAAAATTTTGTAAACCTTTTTTTCGGCAATCGCTTTCGCTTTACCGGAAACGGTCTTCATCTGCTCTTCTTTAACGAGGCGAATACTGCACTCGACCAAATCGCGCACCATAGACTCTACGTCGCGCCCGACGTATCCGACTTCGGTATATTTAGTCGCCTCGACCTTAATAAACGGCGCGCCGACGATTTTTGCAA
>CAKQMM010000107.1 GCA_934254755.1 uncultured Clostridia bacterium | reverse complement strand
TATGCAATAACGACGATATGGCGCTCGGCGTAATATCCGCGCTTAACGTCAAAGGTTACAACAATCAGGGCAGCAAGACGACCGCCGGCGCAAAATATATCCCCGTGTACGGCGTTGACGCGCTCGCAACCGCGCTTGACGCTATCAGAAACGGCAAAATGCAAGGCACCGTCAAACAGGACGGCGACGCAATGGCGGAAGCGATAGTAAAAATCGCAATGAACGTTAAAGGCAAAAAAGCGTTCTTAGAAGGCACCGATTATAAATTCGACGCGTCCGTCAGAAAACTCAGAATTCCTTATACCCCGGTCACCGAGGCGTAACGAATATCTTTCCTGCAAGGGCGGCGGGGCGCAAGTTCCGCCCGCCTTTAACGGGAAAAGGATGGTTTATATGAATGCAGGAAACGATAACGCAATTTTGCTTGAAATGACCGATATCTGTAAGTCTTTTCCGGGCGTAAAGGCGCTCGACCACGCGCGCCTTATCGTTAAGCGCGGCACCGTGCACGCACTGATGGGCGAAAACGGCGCGGGCAAATCTACGCTTATGAAGTGTCTGTTCGGCATTTACGAAAAAGACGAAGGGTCTATTAAAATAAACGGAGAAGAAGTCCGTTTCACGGGGCCTAAAAACGCCATGGAAAACGGCGTCGCAATGGTTCATCAGGAACTCAATCAGGTATTAAAGCGCAACGTTATGGACAATATCTGGCTCGGCAGATACCCGACTAAATTCGGGCTTATATCCGAGCGCAAAATGTATAACGATACGCTTAAACTCTTTAAAGAATTAGAAATAAACGTCGACCCGAAGGTTATAATGAGCAGCCTTTCGGTCGCGCAAAGACAAATGGTCGAAATCGCCAAAGCCGTTTCTTACAACGCTAAAATTCTGGTGCTCGACGAACCTACCTCATCGCTGACGACGGTCGAAGTAGAGCATTTGTTCAAAATAATAAGGCGGCTTAAAAGCGAGGGGTGCGGAATTATTTATATCTCGCACAAAATGGACGAAATTCTTGAAATTTCCGACGAAGTCACCGTCATGCGCGACGGTAAGTACGTTTCGACCGACGCCGCCAAAGATCTGACG
Source organism: uncultured Clostridia bacterium (assembly GCA_934254755.1). Classification (GTDB taxonomy): domain Bacteria; phylum Bacillota; class Clostridia; order Christensenellales; family Borkfalkiaceae; genus HGM11412. Next base: position 4,126 of record CAKQMM010000107.1, on the reverse strand, counting down.
ATGGACGTCATTATTAAAAAAATGGTCGGGCGCGAACTCACGAACGTCTACCCGCCGAAAACCAACGTCGTCGGCGGCGAACTTATGAAGGTCGACGGTTTGACCGCTAAATATAATCACGTCAAAAACGTTTCGTTCACCTTAAACTCGGGCGAAATTCTCGGCTTTGCGGGGCTTGTAGGGGCCGGCAGAACCGAAGTTTTAGAAACCGTTTTCGGTATAAACGAAAAAGAGAGTGGAACGGTGTATCTTCACGGTAAGCCGCTCGATATCAAATCTCCGCGTGACGCAATTAAGTGTAAACTCGCGCTTTTGACGGAAGAAAGACGTTCAACCGGAATTCTGGGCGGGCTCAGCGTAAGGGAAAACGCCTGCATCGCAAACTTAAAATCGTATTTAAAATGCGGGCTTTTGTCTGACAAAAAGATGATGAGCGACGCGGACGGCGTAATAAAATCAATGAGCGTAAAAACCCCGTCGCAAAAAACGGCTATCAAAAATTTGTCGGGCGGTAATCAGCAAAAGGTAATCTTAGGCAGATGGCTGCTCACAAATCCCGACGTTCTGCTTCTCGACGAGCCTACCCGCGGCATAGACGTCGGCGCAAAATATGAAATTTACGAACTCATAATCGACCTTGCCCGTCAAGGTAAAGGCGTTATCATCGTTTCGTCCGAAATGCCTGAACTCATGGGTATTTGCGACAGAATAATAGTAATGTCCGGCGGACGAATAGCGGGCGAAGTAGACGGCAGAAACTGCACCCAGGAAGAAATCATGACTCTTGCCGCCAAATACGTATAAGGGGAATTATTATGTCAAACGAAATTAAAAACACAAATCAACCGCTGTTCGACGAAACGGTAGCGGCAGAAGTTATAGAAGGCAACGTATTTAAGCGTTTCTTTAAAAAGATAGGCAATCGCTTTAAACAAAAAGGCGAAAAAATCAAAAACGATTTTGCGCATTTCAAAACGCTGAGCGGTAAAGAAAAGGCAAAATCTATATGGGAATGGTTTTTAAACCACGCGCTATACATTCTCATCGCGATATTCGTTCTCGTCGTGTTTATTTACAACACAAACTTCTTGTCTTTCGATTCAATCGTAAACATAACGATGCAGTCGGCGGCAAGGCTTATAATGGCGCTCGGCATTGCGGGCGCGATAGTTCTGACGGGTACAGACTTATCCGCAGGGCGTTCGGTCGGGTTGTGCGCGTGTATATGCGCGTCCCTTCTTCAGTCGAGCGGCGTCGTCAACAAAATGTTTCCGGGGCTTAGTTACAGTGCGTGGCTTATCCCGCTTGCACTTTTAATCTCAATGCTCGTCGGCGGCTTAGTGGGCGCGTTCAACGGGTTTATGGTCAGCAAATTCAAACTTCATCCCTTCATCGTAACGCTCGGCACTCAACTTATTCTTTACGGAATGGTTATGTGGTACGTTTCTTTAGGACAGAACAACAGCGCGCCTATCGCGGGGCTTGACGAAACGTACATCAAGTTCATAAAAGGCGGCTTCAAAATCGGCAGCGTTCAGATTCCCAACTATATCTGGATAACCGTTGCGGTAACGGTAATAATGTGGATAATCTGGAACAAAACGACGCTCGGCAAAAATATGTTTGCCGTCGGCACCAACGAAGAAGCTGCGGCGGTTTCGGGCGTAAATGTAGCGAAAACCATAGTCATGGTCTTTGCTCTTGCGGGCATAACTTACGGTATTTCGGGCTTTGTAGAATCTGCTCGTATCGCAAGCAACTCTACCGCAACAGGCGTCAACTACGAACTCGACGCAATCGCGGCGTGCGTCATCGGCGGCGTATCGTTTATGGGCGGCATAGGTAAAATTCGCGGCGTAATTCTCGGCGTTTTCCTTCTTCAGATAGTCAATGCAGGGCTTGTGTTCCTTGAATTCGACCCCGCAATTCAAACGATAGTAAAGGGCGCGATAATCTTGTTTGCGTGCGCTATGGATATGCGTAAATATATCGCTAAGCGTTAAAAATCAAATATAATCAAAAAACGGTGGTTGGTTCAAGGCCGCCGTTTTTTAATTGTTGTAAAAAGTTTAAGCGTGTAAACAGCTTTATCCGTAAAGTCGCTTTATCGGCAGACGCGGTTTACCCATATAGGCGTCTACTTAAGAAGTACGCGCCTCATTTTGTTTACGTGTCGCTCAAAACTTCCCTCGTTTAATATGCGCGCTAAAATCAACTGCTCTAATATGGGGACGGGGCAGGTGTAAAACCCGACGGCTTTAAAGCACAGTTCGCGCAAACTATCGGGCAAAATCATATACCCTATGCGGAGCGACGGCGAAACGGTTTTTGTGAAAGAGTTGACGTAAATAACGCGCCCGCTACCGTTTTCCGATTTGTCGAGCGAATAAATCGTGTCTTCAAACTTTTTTACGGGCGAAAATTCCTGCGCGTAGTCGTCTTCAATCAAATATCCGCCGCGCTTTACGATAAGGTGCAAATATTCTTTCTTTTTAGAAATCGTCGCGCTCGTTAAAGTGGGGTAACTTTTAAAGGGCGTAACGTGCAAAACGGTTGCGCTCGTGCGTAAAAGTTCGCTCGTTAAAATTCCGTCGCCGCCCATTTTCAATTTATCCGTTTTAACCCCGCGCGACGAGTAAATTTTCTCAATTTTTTCGTATGACGGGTCTTCAATTCCGAAAACTTCCCCTTTAAGCGCGTCCGCAATAAGTCCGTATAAATATTCCGCGCCCGCGCCTATAATTATGTTTTTAGTTTCGACGGTTAAGTTTCTGTTGCGCTTTAAATAGTCTTTTATCGCCGTCTTTAATTCTTCTGACCCGCTGAAATTCGGTTTTTTAGCGAGTAAATTGTCACCGTAATCATTGAGAACCGCGCGGACGGTGCGGGCGTACTCGGTGTAAGGAAAGGTTAAATCGCCGTTTAAACCGCCCGCTTTTGCGGATGGGGCGGAGGGGATAACTTCGTTATTATCGCTTGCTTTTTGAGGACTCGCGAATAGGTACGTAACGTCGCTCGAATATGCGGAGTAATATCCGCTTCTTTCGCGGGCGATAACGTAACCTTCGCTTTCCAAAAGCCCCACCGCATGTTCAACGGTTATCACGCTCACGCCGTAGCTATCTGCCAGCACTCTTTTTGACGGAAGCTTTGCGCCGCGTTTTATCGCGCCGCTTATCATATCGTTTTTCAGTTTTTGATAAATTTCTAAGTATTTTTTCATATTAGTGGTTAGTGGGTAGTGGCTCGTAGGGTTTGCGCCTCGACGACTTGTTTGTGGTTAGTGGGGGAATGTAAAGGTGTAATATAAACTGTGCCGGTTATTAACTTACACCTCGTAGCGGTAACGCCTCGACTACCCGGCAGCCGCCGGCTGCTTTTTGCGATTTGCTGGTTAGTCAATAGTGGCTAGTGATTGAGGTAAAAATAGCGGTAAAATACAAACCGTGTCAGTTATTAACTTACACCTCGTAGGGGTCGGCGCCTCGACATTCCTATTTTTGTCATTCTGAACGAAGTGAAGAATCTCCGCGGAAGCAAAAGTGAGCTTAAATGCGCGCGGAATATATAATTGCGCTGAAAACATAACGTAGGGCGGGGGCTTGCTCCCGCCGTTTTTATGTTGACATTTTCAATTATTTGAGGCGCGGTCAAAAAATTTCCACTTAACGTAATGTACGTCGTCATCCTGAGCTTGCCGAAAGATCTAGCGCAGCGCATTTATAAAAAATAAAAACCGCCTATAAAAAATAAAAACCGTTTACAAAACGCGCCTAAATTATAGCGCTATTCGCTTTTATTAAAATTTTCGCCAAAAACTCTATCATCTGGTATTAAAAATAATAATCAAATTGGTTATTTTAATATAATCAAACTTAGCGTACACTATATAAAAACAAAAGTCAAGGAAGTTAGATATGAATAATCAGATATCTGCTAAAAAAATATGTTTCGTCGGGCTTTTCACCGCGCTTAACGTTGCGTTAAGCTCATTCGGCGTACCCGTTCCCGGCGGTCACTTATATCTTAACGATATTATTATATGCTTGGCGGCTCTTATATTCGATCCCGTTTCGGCGTTCGTAATCGGCGGGGGAGGGGCTTTCTTGGGTGATTGTTTCTTTTA
>CAKQMM010000106.1 GCA_934254755.1 uncultured Clostridia bacterium | reverse complement strand
CCGTACTTTTTAAGTGCGGTTCTCTTCCATTTTGCAAGGCTGTGGACGATTTCGGCGTCCTTTTTAAGCTCTTTTACGTCGAAGCGGACTGCGCGCTCGACGCCGTTCAAATCGTCGTTTATGCCGGTGTTCGAGAGCACCAGAATGGGAGCGGAAACCCTTATTAAGTTGAGCTTTTCGGCAAGGAGTTTTTCAAACTCGTCTTTGACGAATTTAATCTCCAACTGCGTGGTTATAAGGTCGGTTTTCGTTTCGTAATTTTTAGGAATAATAAGGTTTTTCATGATTTAATCTATCGTAAATTTATAAGTCGTTTTAGTCTTATAAGGTTTGCCCTTTTTAATAAGGGGGGAGGGGAAGTGTGGGTTGTTAAGCCCGTCGGGGTAGGTTTGCGTTTCTAAGCAGTAAGAAATGTTCGGAGTGTATACGCGCCCGTTTTTGCCCTTTCTTTCGGTTAAATAAGCGCCCGTATAGAGCTGCACGCCCGGAAGGTCGGTTAAAACGTCCATCGAAATTCCGCTTTTTAAACTCTTAACCGTTGCGGCAAGCGCGTATTCTCCGCGGTTTTTCAAGCAATAGTTAAGGTCGTAACCCTGCATAATATCTATGTACTTGTTTTTCGCGCTTATATCTTTGTTTATGGGCTTAAATTCGGTGAAGTCCATAGGCGTACCCTTTACGGTTAAAATTTCGCCCGTCGGCACTAAATATTCGTCCGTCACCGTAAAAAAGTCGGAATAAACTTTTAAAAGATTGTCGTGCGCGGTGTCCGAAAGATCGCCGTCAAGCGTAAAGTAGGCGTGGTTCGTCATGCTAAGCACCGTTTCGCCGTCCGTTTCGCCGTAATAGTCAAGCGTAAGCGCGCCGCCCGAAAGCGTATACGTTACCTGAGCGGTTACGTTACAAGGGAAGTTTTCTTCCCCGTCCGCGGCGGTAACCTTAAAGGTTACGGAATTGCCGTTTTCGTCGAAGCTATCCACCGAAAACACCTTGTAACTGAAGCCTTTTACGCCGCCGTGCAAATTACTTTTCCCCTTATCGTTGATAGCCAAATTATAAGTTTTGCCGTTAAGGGTAAACTTGCCGTCTTTAATTCTGTTGGAGTTGCGCCCGACCGTCGCGCCTAAGTACCCGTCGTTTTCTTCGTAGCCGCTTACCGTATCGTAGCCTAAAACCACGTCTAACACGCCGTTTTTTGCGGGAACGAGCAAGGACTGCAAAGTTGCGCCGAAAGTTATCACGGAAGCGGAAAAGCCGCCGTCCGTTATCGTGTACTTATCGACCGTTTCGCCCGATTTCGTTTTACCGAAAAATTCTTTTTTAATCATAATTCACCTGAGCCGCTAAAAGCGCGGATAAAATTTAATAAATAATAACAGTTTTTTTACCGTTAGTCAAGTTTAAGCAAAGCCTTTTTAACGGCGGGGTTAAATTCCCGTCGCCATAAGCATAGAATATAGGGAAAATAAGGTGGTAAATTGAGTTTTTTCGACAATATTATGCGGGGGTTAAACCTTGACGGCGGCGTTTGCCCGATAAGCTTCAGAATAACGTTTATCGGCAAAAACTGCCTGTTTATAGAAGGCGCGGTTAAAATAGTGAAGCTTACGGGCAGCGAAGTAACCGTAAGGTTAAACGGGGCGGCGGCTATAATTAAAGGCGAAAATTTAAAAATAAAGTCTTTTGCGGGCGGGGACCTTACGATGACGGGCGATATAAAATCGGTCGAAAGGGTTTAAAATGAAGAACGTTGCGGTTAAAATTTTAGTAAAAAACGGCGATTTTTCGCGTGACTTAAAGCGGTTTAAGGACGCAGGCGTAGATTTTTATTCGATAAAACCCGTGCGGGGCGGCACGGTCGTCACCGTTCCGAAAGGCTTAGAGCATAAATTTTTTGCTATTTGCAAAAATATGTGTTATAATACGAGAATAATAAGATACTCGGGGCTTTTGGGCTTTATATTCAACGCCGCCAAAAACGCGGGCGTAATTGCGGGAATTGTTTCGCTGTTTGCGCTCAACTACGCGTTCGGGGACGTTATCGTCGGGGTTGAAAAGACGGGCAGCGGCAAAAACTTAACCGTTATATCGAAAGAAGCGGAAAGTTTGGGCGTTAAAGCGGGCGGCAGGTTTTCAAAAATCGACTACGCGCGCGCAAAATCGCTTATTTTAAGCGACAACCCGTCGCTTTCGTTCGTCACCCTTAAAAAAGAGGGCAACAGGCTTATAATCAATACGGTTAAAGCGACGGTTGACGTAAAGCCGCTTAAAGAAGAGCAAAAAGACCTTGTGGCGAATGTTTCGGGCGTGGTTAAAAGCATAACCGTGCTGCGCGGAACGCCGCTCGTTAAAGCGGGCGACAGCGTAAACGCGGGCGACGCGCTTGCGGGCGCGTATATCGTCGATAAAAACGGCGTAATATATCCCGCTTACGTGCTCGCAACGGTCGAGATAGTGAGCGAACAAGAGTATTTTTATAAAAAAATCGCCCCCACCGAACTTGACTTTCCGTACGCAAAGCAAGCGGCTAAGTTTATGCTTGACGGCGACGCTCTCGAAATGCGGTGCGAGATAGTAAGCGGCGGGGTTAAAGTTCTGGCGAAAGTCACGCATACATTTATCGCGGGGTAGCGTTTTGGAAAAAAAGGAAGTAAAAGTTAAAGTTAAACCCGAAAACTTAACGGAAGTTTTAGGCGTTTTCGACGAGAACTTAACCGTTTTGATGAAAGAAACGGACGTAAGCGTTTTCGTTGACGAAAACGAGTTTGTGATAAAAGGCGAAAAACAAAACGTCGATATTGCCGAAAACGCTCTTAAAAAACTTATAAACATTGCCGCCACCGGCGAAAAGATAGATAAGTTGCGCGTTTTATACTGCGTAGAGATAGCGAAAGGCAACGTTGAAGAAACGGAAGATATAAGCAAGGCTTTGGGTAGCGTCGTCGCGATAACCGAAAAGGGGAGGCGTGTCAAGTGCAAAACGTTAGGGCAGAAAAAGTATGCCGACGCGATAAATAAAAGCTCCGTTGTTTTCGGTGTGGGGCCTGCGGGCACGGGTAAAACCTACCTTGCGGTCGCTATGGCGGCGCAGGCTATGAAGCTTAAAGAAACGGATAAGATAATTCTTACCCGCCCCGCCGTCGAAGCGGGCGAAAAACTCGGCTTTTTACCCGGCGACTTGCAAAATAAAGTTGACCCCTATCTGCGCCCGCTTTACGACGCGCTTTCCGAAATGTTCGGGTTGGAAACCTATCAAAGGCTTATGGAGCGCGGGGCGATAGAAATCGCGCCGCTTGCGTATATGCGCGGCAGGACTTTAAGCGACAGTTTTATAATTTTAGACGAAGCGCAGAACACCACCGTCGAACAGATGAAAATGTTTTTAACCCGCATGGGCGAAAACAGCAAAATGGTAATAACCGGCGACGTTACGCAGGTTGACCTACCCGCGGGGAAAACGAGCGGGCTTAAAAACGCCGTCGAAGTCCTTGACGGGGTTGACGGGATAGAAATAATCAAATTGACGCATAAAGACGTCGTTCGTCATCCGCTAGTGGCGGCGATAATAAAAGCGTATGAAAAAAACGAAAAACTTTCGGCAAAAAATTCAGCCGAAAGCGATAAAGGAAACTATGATGAAAGAAAAACCGAAAACCGCAAGTAGCGGCGCGGTTAAAAAATTTTTAATAAGGGCGGCATCCGCTTTGGGGCTTACGCTTGCGATAATAGGCGTAACGTTTCTTACGATTTGCTTCGATTTAAGGAGTTTTAAATCGGCGGCAAGCGTCGTCACGGCGAAAGAAAACGTCGGCAACGTTGCCTTTATTATGGGCGCGATTTTAGCGTTCACCGTCGCCGTTTACGTTTACTATAAACTCGACGTCAGAACGTATATCGGTAAGCAAAACAACGCCGTTTTGTTGCCGCCGATAATAATCGTGTCGATAATATGCTGTTTTTTCGCTTCTGAAATTAACGTTTATCTAAGACCTTATGCTCTTTGCTCGATGCTGTCGATATTCTTAATCGGCAAGCGGCACGCGCTCGTAAACACTATTTACTTCGCCATTTTAATGATGCTTATAGACAGCGTTTCGACGGGGGTAGTGTTCTTATTCGACCGCGAACTTATCGTGTCGTTTTTGCTCACCGTCATAACGGGTGCGGCTTCGGTGTTTATGCTCGACGGGGCGGGTTCGCGCATTAAAGTGATTTTAACGAGCGTCGTTTTATCCATCCCCGCGCTTTTGACCTCTTTCGGGTTAGAGCTTTATTCGGGGTATTATAAACTTTTAACGAGCGTAGACTCGGCTTTCGTAAGCGGAATTTTAGCGGCGGTTTTAACCACCGTTATATTGCCTATATTCGAGAGCGTGTTCAGAGTCGTCACCACTTTCCGCTTAGCGGAACTTACCGACCACAAGCAAAAACTTTTAAAAGAACTTGCCGAGCGCGCGCCGGGGACTTTCAACCACACCGTAATCGTTGCGATGATTGCGGAAGCGTGCAGCAACGCGATAGGCGAAAACCCCTTGCTTGCAAGGGCGTGCGCCTACTATCACGACGTGGGCAAGCTTAAAAACCCCGAAATGTTTACCGAAAACCAGACGGGTTACAACCCGCACGACGATTTATCCCCCGAACTATCCACCGATATAATAAGGTCGCACGCAAAGGACGGGGCGGAACTTATCCGCAAGTGCAGGCTTCCCGAAGTCATCGCCGAAACTGCCGAACAGCATCACGGAACTATGCCGATACGCTACTTTTACGTCAAAGCGCAAAAGTATACCGACGGTAAACTCGATATATCGCGTTTTTGCTATCCGGGGCCTAAACCGCGCACCAAAATAAACGCGATAATTATGATAAGCGACGCTTGCGAAGCGCGCGTCCGCTCCATAAAAGACAGGACTTACGAAAACGTCGATAAAGCGGTCGGCGAAATGATTGAAGAGAGGCTCGATATGGATCAGTTCACCGAATGCGATATAACCATAAAAGAGTTAAACATCATTAAAAACACTATAACGAACACCTTAGCGGGCGTTTATCACGACAGGGTCAAGTACCCCAAACTGAAAATAGGCGGCAAAAATGCGTAAGGGTTTAAAAATCGTAGGGGTTGAGCAGGCGAAAGATATACCCGTTCAAAAACTTGCAGACGCGGTTTATAAAACCCTTAAACAAAAAGAAAATTTATACGCCGAGTTTTTAATCGTCGACGAAGAGGAAATACGCAGGCTTAACCGCGACTTTCGCGGGGTG
>CAKQMM010000105.1 GCA_934254755.1 uncultured Clostridia bacterium | reverse complement strand
CCTTTAACGACGTTATCCGCACCGACTACGCCGAGAAATATTTTAAGGAAGTAAACGGATAAAATGAACGAGATTTTGCGCCTTGAAAACGTTTCTTACAGCTATATGACCAAAAGCGGGGAAACCAAAGCGGTTAAAGAGTTGAACTTTGCGGTAAAAAAGGGCGAGTTCGTTGCCGTAATAGGACCGTCGGGGTGCGGAAAAACGACCGTTTTGTCGCTTATAGCGGGGCTTATAAAGCCGACGGGCGGCAAAATAACTCTTAGCGGTAAAGAAGTTTTATCCCCCGGCGGGTCGGTCGGCTATATGCTTCAGCGCGACGAACTTTTTAACTGGCTGACCATTGAAAAAAACGCGCTTTTACCCCTTGAAATTAAAAAAGCTAAGACGAAAGAGTCGGCTCGATACGTAAACGCGCTGCTCGATAAGTACGGGCTTAAAGACTTCAAAAAAAAATACCCGTCTGAGCTGTCGGGCGGCATGCGGCAGCGCGCCGCGCTTATACGGACGCTTTCTTTTAAACCCGACCTTTTACTTTTAGACGAACCCTTTTCCGCCCTTGACTATCAGACCCGTTTAAGCGTTTGCGACGACGTTTATTCGATTATCCGCAAGGAAAATAAAACGGCGGTGCTCGTCACGCACGATATATCGGAGGCGATTTCGCTTGCGGATAAAATAATAGTGCTGTCAAGCCGCCCCGCAACCGTCGCGCACACTCACGAATTCGATTTTGATAAATCGCTTACGCCTATTTTACGCCGCAAAGACGAAAATTTCGGTAAGCGTTTCGATTTACTATGGAGAGAACTAGACGATGAAAAAAGAGCAAATTTCGCCGCTAAGGCTTAAATATTTAAAAAAACAACGCTTTAACATATTCGCGGTGCACGGCTCGCGCATACTTCTTCTTGCGGCGTTCATCGCTTTATGGGAACTTTTTGCTAAGACGAACGTTATCGACGCCTTTTTATTCAGTTCCCCCTCGCGCATATTAAAAACGATAAAATCGCTTATAATATCGGGCGAAATTTCGGGGCATATCGGTACGACGCTTTTTGAAACGGTTGCGGGCTTTATAATCGCAACCGCCCTCGGAAGCGCGATTGCGCTTATTCTTTGGTGGAGCGATACGTTGCGCAAAATTTCCGAGCCTTACGTCGTCGTATTGAACAGTTTGCCGAAAATCGCGCTCGGCCCTATAATTATAGTGTGGTTCGGCGCGGGCAAAAAGTCGATAATTTTCATGGCGGTTATCATAACGATTATTGTAACCGTTATAACCATGCTGAACGGCTTTCTTGCGACCGACGAAGGCAAAATCAAACTTATGCGCTCGCTCGGCGCAAATAAGTTTACGATTTTAAGAAAGTTGGTTATCCCCTACGCCCTCCCCACCTTCACCGCGTGTATGAAAATAAACGTGGGGCTTGCGTGGATCGGCTCGATTATGGGGGAATATCTTACCTCGAAAGAAGGCATAGGCTATCTTATCGTGTACGGCGGGCAGGTCTTTAAACTCGACCTTGTCATGGCAAGCACGGCGATACTGTGCGTGCTGGCGGCGGCAATGTACTTAGTCGTCGCCGTTATCGAAAAGTTTATGCTTAAATGGCAAAGATAAATAGTTCTCGGCAATAAAAAAATGCGGAATATTCCGCATTTTTTTATTATCATTAATACCTTGCGTAAACTTCGCCGTCTACGCATCTTATAACCCTCAGCTCGTGAGGATAAAAATCATTTACGAGCAAGCGGTTCCACTCCGAAATCGTTCCGTTAAAAAACATTTCGGTAATCGCGTCGCACGTATCGAAGGCTTGGTTGCCGACGCTCGTAACGCAATTATCAATCGTTACGTCCGTAAGCGATTTACACCCCGAAAACGCGCCCTTTCCTATTTCGTCAACCGCTCCGCCGATAGTTATTGAAGTTAGCGAAGCGCAGTCTTTAAAAGCGTAGTCGCTTATTTTCGTCGCGCCGCCCTCAATCGTTACGCTCGTAAGGTTCGTAAGGCAGGTAAACGCATACGCGTATACGATATACGTTCCGCCGTTATACTCGGTAGGAAGGGTTATATCGCATTCGTCGCCGACGTAACCTATCAGATAAGTTTCGCCGTTTATCGAGTAAAACAAGAAGTCGTTTTCGTTTACGATATCGCTTTCGCCCTCGGCCTTAACGGTTGCCGCATGCAACGCAAGAGATCCGTTATCGGCGGTATTTGCGGAAACGCTCAACGCGCTTTTGTTTATAACTTCCAAAAGTTTATAGCAATTTTCAAACGCGCCGTCGCATATATTCGTAACGCTTTCGGGAATAGTCATGCTCGTTAAAGAAAAGCAGTCTTTAAACGCGAAACCGCCTATCGAAGTAAGGCTTGCGGGAAGTTTAACGGCGGTTAAATTTTTGCAGCCGTTAAACGCGCATTCGCCTATTTCGGTTACTCCGTCCGGGATAACGACTTCTCCTTTTATTCCCCTCGGCACCATCACGACTTTCGTTGCGGTTTTATCGTAAATTACGCCGTTTAACGCACATAACGCGTCGTTATCTTCGGAAACATAAAAATATTTGAGAGAATCGCAGTTGGTGAAAGAATAAGGGTCGATATTTTTAAGTGTTGACGGAATAATTATTCCTTCGATATATCTGTGCTCCGTAAACGCGTCGCTGTAAATATATTCAACGCCCTTGGGAATATCGACCATTCCGTTATAAGAATTAGGCACGTAAACTATAAACGTACAGTCTTTGTTGTAAACAACCCCGCTCTGGCTATAATAATCGGCGTTTTCCGCAACAACGTTAACCCGCTCGATAGATTTAACCGAGTTAAACAAACTACAAAATTCATAATATTCGACTTGCTTGAAAGTTGACGGAAACGTTACTTCTGTAAGATATTCGTTGTTATAAAAGGCAACGTCGGATATCGTCTCGACCCCTTCGGGAATATCGAACGAACCATTTGTTTTACCGACCGCATACATAATAAGCTTTTTGCCGTTTTTGCTGTACAAGTTGCCGTCAACCGACTTATATACGGCGTTTTCGTCGCTTACGCTGTAAGAAGTTATGGTGCGGATATAAGCAAACGCATCTTTATCTATCTCCGCAACTCCTTTGCCGATAGTTACCGAAACAAGGCTTTCGCAATCGTTAAAAGCGGCGTTACCTATAGAAACGACACTATCGGGGATAACGACTTCGCGAAGTTCCCGACAAGCGGCAAAAGCTAAATCTCCGATCGCTTTAACCCCGTCTTCGATGATAATATCGGTAAGTTTAGCGCAACCGGCGAAGGCATAATTCTTTATCGCGTCGACGCCGCCCCCGATCGTTACCGACGTCAACGCGGAACAGTACTGAAACGCGCGTTCGCCGAGAGTTTTGACGCTTTTCGGAATAATAACGCTGCTAAGGCTCGAACACGACGCAAAAGCGTCGTCGCCTATGCTTAAAACGGTGCTCGGAATAATTAAGTCTCGAATTTCGCACTGAACAAAGGCGGCGTTGCCGATATGCTCTAACCCCTCGGATAAAGTAAGCACCGTTAAAGAATAACACCCGCTAAACGCGTTGTCGCCTATACTTTTGACCGCGGCGGGAATAACGGTCTCGTAAATACTTCCGTCATCCATGAAAGCGTATTGATATATTTCATAATTTTTACCGTTATAATTTTCGGGTAAATATAAGTTATTGTTCCCGTTTTCACGGCCGACCAGGTAATTTGCTCCTCCAAACTCGTAGAATAAAAATCCGTCGGAGGTCTTTACTATACGGCTGTCGCCTTCGGTCACCACCGCCAGCGCGTTGCGAGCAATCTGACCGAACTCGTCGCTTCCTTTAACGATATTAAGACCGCTTTTGTTCACGACCTCGAAAAGCAACCTGCACGCCTCGAACGCCCCGTCGCCGATTTTAGTAACGTTTTCGGGAACGGTAATGGTTTTAAGCATGTCTTTCATAAACGCGCGTTCGCCGATACTGACGAGACTTTGCGGCAAAATCACCGTTTTTAGCGACATACAACCGCTGAAAGCGTCATCGCCGATAAAAGTTATCCCTTCGGATATAGTCACGTTTATAAACGAATAAGTACTCGCAAAAGCATTGTTACCTATGCCGATAACCGGTAACCCGTTGTAGGTTGAAGGAGTAACAAATTCCGGGAGCCAGCAAACCGTTCCGTCTATCCCCGTAATAACGTAAGCGGTTCCGTCTTCGTTAAGCTCGAAATACAGCCCGTATCTTCCGCAAAATTCGCACACGCACGATTCGGTGTAGTTGTGGTCGACCGGGTCGCCGTATTCAAAAGTTTCGGCGCCGCGTTCGCCGCACTCGCAGCTGTAATAAAATAACCGACCGTGCTCGCAAGTAGCGTCGCCCGCCATCATCTCGGCGGTCGTAACCATTCGGTTAAACGCGTGCACGTGTATATCGTGCGGTTTGCCGTCCACAAATAACCGCAAAGAAGGATTCGCGTTAAGGAGGCTCTCTTTTCCGACGACATCATTCCACTCGTCTTCGGTTCCGTTAAACCAAATTTCCGAAAGCCCTGTGCAAGAGTTAAACGAATAACCGCCTAATTCGGTAAGCCCGGCGGGCAAATAAATAGTTTTTAAACTCGTTTTGCCGAAAAACGCGAAGTTGTCGATTTTTTCGACCCCGTCCGCAACGGTGAACGATTCGCCGTTTTCCAAGACAAACAATAAGGTTTTGCCGTCTTTGCTATAAATATTTTTACCGTCGGGCGAACTGAAAGCGGGGTTTTCGCCGCTTATCACTATGCTTTCGATAGAATCGCACATCATAAACGCGCTCATGTCGAGCGAAACGACGTTTTTACCTATACTTATGTTTTTTAAACCCGAACAACCCGTAACACCGCCGAACGCCGTAACGCCGTCCGACACGACCAAAGAGGTTATCGAAGCGTTGCTGAAAAACGCACCGATCGTAACCCGATAGTTTTCGCCGTTATAGTCTTCGGGAAGAACGACTTCTCTACCGCTTCCGCTATCGATAAGGTAATTGATTCCGTCGTCGCCCGTAATAAACTTAAACCCGTTCACGGTTTTTATTTTCGATTCGTCGCCGCTATGCACGGATACGGCAAACGAACGATACTCGCCGGAAACTTGCGTACCGATATTAAACTTGCTTTTATTGATTATCTCGGCAAGCTTTACGGCAGTCGTAAACATATCGTGGTCGAGGGTTTTAAGCGTGGAAGGAATCGTAACGCTGAGGTACGGGCAAACCACGCCTATAG
>CAKQMM010000104.1 GCA_934254755.1 uncultured Clostridia bacterium | reverse complement strand
GCATAGGCGATTATAGCGCGCCGATTTTTAAAACGGTTAAAAAAGCGTATATAAGGGGAGTTAAAGAGGTCGCGAAAGCGGGTGCTAAGTTCGGCTATCCGCCGCTTGACGGATACGCTTTTTTAAAAAAGAAAATCGCCGCCGAATATCGCTTAAAAGGCGCGGATATATCGGAAGACGAAATTTTTATAACCGACGGCGCAAAGAACGATTTGTTCCGCATATCCGCCGTTATCGGAAAAGGCGGCGTAGTTTTAAGCGAGCCTGCGTACCCCGTGTATAACGACTTGGCAACATTTTTCGGAGCTGAGATAAGCCGCGTGCCGATAGAAAATTGCAAAGGGTTTATACCCGTCGGCGACCCTTTCGAGGGGGGTACAAACGGGGCGTTTTATTTGTGTTCGCCCTCGAACCCGACGGGCGCGGCGTATAAAAAAGAGGACTTTGAAAGGGTTATTTCGTGCGCGAATAAAAGCGGGTCTATTATAATTTACGACGGCGCGTATTCTTGTTTTTTAAACGGAAACGCTTTTGAAACGCTTTATGATTTAAGCGGCGCAAAATCTTGCGTTATCGAGGTTCACACTTTATCTAAGTGCGCGCGGTTTACTAACTTGCGGCTCGGCTTCACCGTTATTCCGAACGAATTAAAGGCTTTTAAATCAAACTATACGCGGCTTTTATCGAGTTCGTTTAACGGCGTTAGTTATCCGCTTGCCCGCGCGGGCGAAAGCGTTTTTTCAAAGAGCGGCAAGAAAGAAACGTTTAAAAATATAAGCGAAGTTAAAGAAAAGTCTGCCTATCTTATCCGCAAATTAAAAGAGGTAACGCCCGCTTGCGGCGGGGAAAGTTCGCCTTACGTTTACGCAAAATGTCCGAACGGGTACACGTCGATAGAGTTTTTTAAAAGGTTGTTGTATTTTGCGGGGGTTTTGGGCGTGCCGTCAAGCGGGTTTAACTATGGGGGAGCGGGCGGCGAGTATATAAGATTTTCCGCCTTCGCTGAAAAAAGCGACGTTATAAGCGGTGCGGAGCGGATAGTTAAAACTTATTTGTCGTTATAGCGTTATACCCCGCGGCGGGAGCGAATAAAATAAGGTATGCGTATTAAAAAAGTGATAGTCCCCATACTTGCCGCACTTATACTCGCCGTTCCGTTTTTGGCGGTTACGGTTAAAAAAATATCGGCGGCTAACTCTTTAACGGTGTTTAAGCGAGTGGTTATAGACGCGGGGCACGGCGGTGCGGACGGCGGAGCGGTCGGCGTTAAAACGGGCGCGATAGAAGCGGAAATAAACTTAGCGATAGCAAAGTTTTTAAAGGCGGAATTTGAAAATAACGGCTACACGGTTATAATGACGCGTGTGGACGAAAACGGACTTTACGGCGACGAGTCGGACGGGTTTAAATTAAGAGATTTAAAAAAGCGGGTCGAAATAATAAATTCCGCTAAACCCGAAGCGGTGATAAGCGTGCATATCAACAAGTATAGCCTATCTTCCCGCCGCGGCGCGCAGGTGTTTTTTAAGCCTCGCTCGAAAGAGAGCGAATTCCTTGCCCGAAGCGTTCAGAACGCGCTTAATTTAATGCCCACCGCTAAGCGCACTTATCACGAACTTAGCGGAGATTACTATATTTTGCGCGAAAGCGATTACCCCGCGATTATTGCCGAGTGCGGTTTTTTATCTAACCCCGACGACGAGGTTATGTTGCAGGACGAAACCTATCAGAAGGCCCTTGCCGCCGCGATATTCAGCGGCGCGAACGCTTATATAGAGTTTATAAACGCGTAAAAATGTTTGTAAACGCGTAGAAGCGGTCTATAAACGCGAGCGCGGTATTAAAGCAAAACGCCGAATCGGTCGCAAATTTTCGCTTTTAATTGAAAATTAAAAAATATCGGTATAACCGTTGTAAAAAACGCCCGATTATGATATACTTAATTAAGTTTATGAAAAGCGTTTTTTTGTTAAACGACGGGTTAAGTCTTGCCGACGTTAAAAAAATCAGCCCCGTAACCCTTGCTTTCGTGGGGGACGCGGTTTACACCTTGTTCGTGAGAGAAAATTTAGTGTTTTTAAAAGACGAAAAAGGCGACGTTTTGAACCGCAAAGCGTCCGGGATAGTTTGCGCTACGGCGCAGGCGAATTTTGCGGACAGGCTTATCCCCGAACTTACCGAAGACGAGTTATACGTTTATAAGCGGGGCAGGAACGCAAAAAAAGCTACCCACGCAAAGCATGCCGACGTGCACGATTACGTCAAGTCCACGGGGCTCGAAGCGTTGATAGGTTATTTGTATTTAAGCGGACAATTAAAGCGGCTTGCGGACTTATTGAGCCGAGCGGGGTTTATCTTGCCCGAAAACGGCAAAACGGAAACTAAAGGAGAGAATAATGAAAGTTGAAGGCAGAAACGCCGTACGCGAACTTTTAAAAACGGATAAAACGATTGATAAAATTCTGGTTGAAAACGGACAAAGGGACGAGCAGTCGCGCGCCGTCGTGAACGACGCGGTGAAGCGCGGCGTCAAAGTGCAATACGTTGAAAAAGCGGTTATCGATAAAGAGAGCGAAACGAAGCGTCACCAAGGCTTTATCGCCTACACTAGCGATTACGAGTACGCCGATTTCGACGAGATGATAGACGCGGTCGCAAACAAGCAGGAAGCCTTGCTTTTAGTGCTGGACGGGATAGAAGACCCTCACAATTTAGGCAGCATCATAAGGGTTGCCGAGTGCGCGGGGGCGGACGGAATAATCATCGGCAAACGCCGTTCGGCGCAGGTGACGGAAACGGTTATGCGCGTTTCCGCAGGCGGCGCGAACCACGTTAAAATAGCGCGGGTTACGAACGTTAACGCCGCGATTGAAAAAATAACGGCGGCGGGCGTGTGGACGTACGCGCTCGAAGTGGGCGGCGGCAGCGTTTACGACAGCGATTTGCGCGGAAAAACGGCTATCGTCGTCGGCGGCGAAGATACGGGCGTAAACAGGCTCACGAAAGAAAAGTGCGACGGGATATTAACTATCCCGATGTTCGGTAAGGTGAATTCGCTGAATGCGTCTGTCGCAACGGCGATAGCGGTGTTCGAGTGCGTTCGCCAAAGGATAAAAAATGCAAAATAAGTCCGACGAAGCGCTCGTTAAACAATATTTGTCGGGCGACGAAGCCGCTTTCAACGAACTATACTCGCGGTATAAAAACTTAGTCAAGTTTTACTGCCGCAACTTATACCTTCTCGGCGCGGAAAGCGAAGACCTTATTCAGGAAGGAATGTTCGGGCTTATCAAAGCGGTGAACGGTTATAAAGAGGGGGCGGGGAGTTTTAAAACTTACGCTTCCGTGTGCATTAAAACGAGCGTTTTAAACGCCGTTAAAAAGTTTGCGGGCAAAAAGAACGGTCCGCTTAACGAAAGCAGCGATATCGGCGTTTTGGACGCGCTGGGGTTTTTCTATCACACGCCGGAAGAAACTATAGTCGATAAAGAGCGAGGCGACGAGTTAAAACTTAAAATTTACGCCGCTTTAACGAAGAACGAAATTTTGGTCTTAAGCTTGTATCTGTCGGGGCTTACCTATGCCGAAATTGCCGAAAAATTAACTAAGACCGAAAAGGCGGTTGACAGCGCGCTGTTTCGGGCAAGAAAAAAAATAATAAACGTTATCGGAGCGTAATATGTCGTATTTAGCGCTATATCGGCGTTTCCGCCCCACCACTTTTCAGGAAGTTATCGGGCAGGACGCTATCGTAAGAACGCTTACGAATCAAATTAAAAGTAAAAACGTCGGGCACGCTTACCTATTTTGCGGCGCGCGCGGCACGGGTAAAACGACTCTTGCTAAAATTTTAGCAAAAGCGGTAAACTGCTTAAACCCCGTGGACGGTTCGCCTTGCAAGACTTGCGCGGCGTGCAAAATTTTAGAAAACCCGAGCGATTTGAACGTCGTCGAAATGGACGCGGCTTCAAACAACAAAGTCGAAAACGTGCGTGCTATTCGCGACAACGTGCAATTCCCTCCCGTCGGCGTAAAATATAAAGTTTACATTATCGACGAAGTTCACATGCTCACGACGGAAGCTTTCAACGCGCTTTTAAAAACGCTTGAAGAGCCGCCCGCGCACGCAATTTTCATTCTCGCTACGACCGAGCCGCAAAAAATTCCCGCGACGATTTTATCGCGTTGTATGCGGTTTGATTTTAAACTCGTTTCCACCGAAAAAATCGCGGAACTCATAAAGAAAATTTACGACGAACTCGACAAAAGTTACGACTTAGACGCGATAGGAGCAATCGCGAAAGCGGGCAACGGCAGCGTGCGCGACGCGTTATCGGTTGCCGACACCCTTATATCTTACGGGGAAGGAAAGCTTACTTATAACGACGTGTTAGACGTTTTGGGCGCGACGGATATTTCCGTTTTGGACGGGCTTTCCCGCGCGGTGTTTTCGTCCGACGCGGGCGCGATTTTAACGATTGCGGACAGTTTAACGGCGTCGGGTAAAAGCGTAAACGTCGTTTGTCGCGACTTACTTTCGTACATGCGCGATTTGGGCATTATAAAATCGGTCAAAAACGCAGAGAATTTATTAAATATCCCCAAAGACAGATTTTTGACGGAAAAAGCTACGGCGGAGTCCGTCGGGGAAAGAAAGCTTCTCCGCGCGATGGATATTTTATCGACGGTTGAAAACAACGCCCGTTACTCCCTCGACCCGCGCACCGTGTTTGAAACGGCTTTACTAAAAGCGGCTCTTCCCGAAACGGACTACGATATAGACGCGCTTTTGGCGCGTATCGGCGAGCTCGAACGGCAAATTAAAGAACTCAAAGAAACCGGCGTAACCGTAGTTAAAGAACCGCCTAAGGTGATTTTTAAGGGCGAAGAAACGCTTAACGCGCAAAACGATGCGTTGATTAAAGCACCCGAAGTAAAAACGGCGGAAATAAAGACCGTTCAAATAAAATCGGGCGACGGCTTAGCGATGGAAAATAAGCCCGTCACCCTTCCCGCGAAAGGGGAGTTAAGACCCGTCGCGGTTGAAATTACGGGCGAGCCCGCCGCAGGATACGAAACTGAAAATAAAATTGCGGCTGACGATAACTTGCCCGTTGCTGACGAAAAACCGCGTAAAACCGCACCGGAGGCGGCTTTTGACGAAGAGTTCGGCTACGCTTTAAGCGACGCGGACGCGCCTTCGCCCGAATTTTGCGGAGAGTTCGACGCTTCGCCTAAAAAGCCCGCTTTAAGCGTTAGCTCGGCATTTGTAAAAACTGAAAACAGGGGCTCATCGGGC
>CAKQMM010000103.1 GCA_934254755.1 uncultured Clostridia bacterium | reverse complement strand
TTATTACCGCTACCGTAATTTGCGTAGGCATTACCAAATCGCCCTCTTCGTGGAAGAAAACGCACCCAAGCGCGTCGCACGTCTTTTTATTCAATTCGTCCGTTATTTTAGCTATTTTCTTGTTTACGCGTTGTTCTTTTGCAAAACTTTTGCCGTCTTTCGGATCGTATAACCCGTATATCCCGTTGGCGTCGTCCGAAGTAGCAACTTTTACGTTAAAAAATCTCATGGTAACCTCGCAAGTTTTATTTGAAGGAAATTTGTTTACGATACCATAATACGCATTACTATGCACCATAAAAGGGACAATTAAAAATTTTATGGTAAAAAATGCGGAACATTAAAGCGCACTGAAAAGCGCGGGCAAAATTGCCCGCGCCGATATTTAATTTCGCGTTTGATTTAAAGTTTTTGAACGACAGAAAATACTTCTCGTAAATCGCTTACTTTAAAAGCGCAAATATCCATATTTTCGTTTCCGCTCAACGCGCCGCCGGGGGCGTAGGCTATAACCGTTTTTATTCCGGCGTTTAGCGCGCCTTTCGCGCCCGTGCGCGAGTCCTCGACCGCAACCGCCTCGTCAGGCAAAACATTAAGCCTTTTCAACGCCTCCGCGTAAACGTAAGGCGCGGGTTTAAAGTCTTTTACTTCGTCGCCGCAGACGACCGCGTCAACAAACGCTTCTATCCCGATAGCCTTTAAAACTGCGTACACCATCACTTTCAGCGACGAGGAAGCAATCCCCACTTTATAATCGTGCTTTTTTAAATTGTTAAGGAGTTCTATAAGCCCGTCCATAGGTTTAAACGGAACGGAAAAAGCTAAATTCGCTAATCTTAAAAAGGTGTCGTCCGTAAGTTTTTCAGCGTCGGCGTTCAGATTATGCGTTTCAATAACGTTTTGCCAGAACGCTTTGAGCCCCTTGCCTATCGCGGAAAGAGATAATTCTTCGCTGAAAACGCCGAACTCTTTTAAAAGTTCGTCCCGTACGAGTTTATGGTAAGGCTCGGTGTCGCTTAGAACCCCGTCCATGTCGAAAACAACCGCTTTAATCATTTTTACCGCCTATTTTTAAAGTATATTAAGATACGAGAAAAGTATATCAAAACGCAGAATATTTGTAAACAAAATCGCCGCAGGTCCTCTTTTCCGCGGCGGTTGACAAGTTAAATTTTAATAACGTTAAGAGGGCTCGGAAGCGGCAAATTAAAAACCTCTTTTTTATCGCGCTTATCTATCACGCTAGCGCCCGTTTCTTCGTTAGCCGTAACTATATAATTATCAACGATATCGAAGTCGCGCGGGCTTACCCCGTTTGAGCCGAATTTATCCGTCACGCGCAAATCTTCGCCGTTTACGCTAAGAGCAAATATCGCGTTTTCGCCGCGAACGGAAGCGTAAACGGTTTTGCCGCCGTCCGCAAGCCTTATTGCCGCCGCCGTCGAATTATCGTCCTTCACGGGAAGGGGAACGGTTTTTATATATTTTGCCATTCCGTTTAAAAAGCTAAAAACGCTAATCGAGGGGTATAGTTCGTTTATCGCGTAAAATATGCTTCCGCCCTCATTAAAAACCAAATGGCGCGCGCCGTAGCCCGCGGGAACTTTTGCAATAGATAAAAGGCTTAAATTTCTATCGTAAATAAATATAGCGTCAAGCCCTAAATCTGAGCATAACAGATATTTTTTATCGGGCGAAAGCCCCGCAAAATGCGGGTGCGGCATTTCTTGCCGAGCGGGGTTTATTCCCCGCCCCGTATGCGTTACGAGTAACTTTCCGTTTTTAGAAAGGCTTCCGCTTAAGTAGTTGGCGGTAAAAACGTCTTTATCCGCGGACAAGTGACACGCGCATTTGCCGAGCGTGCTTTTTATGCCCGACGGCGCTTTTAGATTTTTATCTATAAAAAAGTATCCGCTGTTTTCGCTGTTTTTAAACGGAGCGCGCAGTAAAACGCATATATTTTGCCCGTCTATCGCTCCGTACATAGGCTTATCGCAAGGAAAGTACGCAAGCCGTTTAAGTTTGCCGCCCTCCGCCAGTAAAAATTTATAAATTCCGCCGCCGCTATAACTTTCGGCGCACGATAAAATAAAAAGTTCGCTCATATCAAAGCATGGTTTGCGTGTCGCTTGCGTCGCCGTTTCTCGCCGCGTCGTACTCTTTCGACCAGTCAAGGTCGCGATATTTTTCGCCGCGCGGGTCGGTTTTTATCCACTCGGTAAGCATATCGAGCATTTCTTCCGTCCAGGTCGCCCTGTCTATCTCGGCGGTGGTGAATTTGTTTTGCGCTATCATCTCGAAACCGAAGTCGTCTTTAACGTGGGTTTTTGCCGCCCCGTCCACGACTTCCGCAACGAGGTGGGCGGGTATGAACAGCACGCCGCCGCCCCCGCCGTAAACGATATCGCCGGGGAGAACCGTCGCTTTGCCGATGCGGGTTATTCCGTTAAAATCTTTCATCACGAACTCGCGTATAGGGGTGGGGTCTATGCCGCGAAAGTAAACTTGAACCCCCTCGACCGACTTCATCTGCTGAACGTCGCGCACGCCGCCCCATATAACGCCGCCGCCCGTTTTGGTTTTTGTCTTTATGGCGGTCGTTAAATTGCCGCCCAAAAACGTGCCTTTGTAAATTTTATCATACATATCCGCAACGACCACGTCGCCCTCTACAAGGCTGTCTATAACCCTCTGATTATAGTTGCCGCGGCGCTCTTCGCGCGCGCCCACGCCGAACATAACGTCGTGAAGGTCGGGGCGGGTGGGGACGAAGGTCGCGGTGACGGCTCTGCCGACCAGAACCCTCCCGTCGTCGTGCAAAGTTTTAAGGTCGCCCTCGAACTGACTTTCGTACCCCTTTAAAAATATGGGTTTCCAAAGCTCTTCAAGGGTCATTTTGCGCATTTTGTCAAGGTACTTATCGGGAACTTTGGGTCTGCCGTCGGGGAAGCGTTCGCCCTTCCACAGCGGCGTTAATTCTATTATATCTTCTTTTGAACTAAACTTTATCATAAACACATACCCCCGTCTATTACGATATCCGCGCCGGTTATATAAGACGCGTCGTCGCTTATAAGATAGGCAACCATGCCCGCGCACTCTTCCGCCCTGCCGAACCTTCCCATAGGGATAACCTCTTCTATTTTTTTGCGCAACGCTTTATCGCTCGTAATACTCTCGTTCCTCGGCGTATCTATCGCGCCCGGCGCAACGTTGTTGACCGTCACGCCCGATTCAGCCGTTATTTTCGCAAGGTTTTTAACGAGGCTTAAAACCGCGCACTTAGTCGCCGCGTACACGAAAAGTTCGGGGTGACAGCGGTGCTCGTTCACGCTGCCTACGGTTATTATCCGCCCGAATTTGCGTGCAGCCATATCGGGATAATACGCTTGCATTAGTTTTAGGGTGGAAACGAAGTTTACGGACAGTTGTTTATCTATCTCCGCGTCCGTTATATCGAGCCAGCTTTGCTTATACTGAACGCTTGCGTTCAGTATAAGCGCGTCCACCGCGCCCGTTTTATCGAATAACTCTTGCGCCGCGTTGCCGCTTGATAAATCGCAAATAACAGAACTATACGCGCCTATTTCGTTTTTAACCCGCTCCGCTTTTTCCGCGTCGCGGCTGCAATGAACTATAACTTTATATCCGTTTTTAACAAGGCGTGCGGCAATAGCCTTGCCTATACCTTGCGTTGACCCGGTAACCAAAGCCGTTCTCATAAAACCACCTCTTTTTTATCTTCGTCAAAATTTACGCTTATCGTTTTTATTCCGTCGGATATATCGTATTCGCCGTAAAAACCGCGGAATTTTATAAGCCCGCTATCGTTCGCGGTAAGCGTTCCGTTTGTCGTCCACACTTCTTTAATAAGCCGTTTTATCCTACTATACGCGGGCTTTTCGGTCATGTTAAAGCGCAACAGCCCGCCGCGATAATAGTTTTCCCCTCCGCTCATATCGCCGGGGGTCGTGAACGCGGCGTAACCGTCGATTAAGTTCCAATAGATAATTTGCGAAACGTTCGGGAAGGAAAACCACAGCGAATAAAGCTTTTCTATGATATCCGCTTGAAGGGTTTCGTCCGCAATATCTTCGGTGAAAGCGGGCACGGTAACTTCGGTTATCTGAATTTCTTTATTAAAGCGGGCGTAATTTAGCAAAACGTCGTAAAGGTGGTTTAAGTCGTAAAGCTTGCGGGTTTTATCGAAGTACTCTTCTTTCTTTACGAAAACGTGATATTGCATACCTATAGCGTCTATTCTGCCGCCCTTTAAAAGCTCGCTTTCTATATATGCGTAGTAGTTGTCCCACGGGTCGCCCGCCGCTTCCCAAACGCCCGTCCACTCGTTTATCGCAAGGGTGTTTTCGGGGAAGTATTTTTCCGCCGTTTTGAAACAAAAGTCGATATACTCGGGGTCTTTATAAAAATCGGTCTTGCCGTTTTGCCACATCTCGTTGGTGACTTCTATGGTCTTTATATCGTTTTTATACCGCGCGGAAATCTCTTGCATGCGCTTTTCGATATAAAACTTTTCTTCCTCTATCGGCTTGTTTTTCAGCCAATCAGGGAAGAAGGCGTTATAGCAAAGTGCGTGTTCGCGCGGCTCTATGCCGTGATTTTTACAAAACTCCATGCACAAATCAATCGGCGGACGGCGATAAATTTTTTCGGAATTTTTATCGTAGCGGGGCTGCCCTTTTTTCGGCTCTAAGTCCTGCCAATAAAAAGGAATGGTCGCCATATTGAAAACTTCTGCGAATTTAGTTTTATATATTTCGTTTTTTTCTTTATCGCCCGGAATTTCGTCAAGCATAAACAAATTCGCGCCGAAACGGAATTTATGGTTTTTAAGCTTGACCGAAACTTTTGTGCCGGGCGCGGTTTTTATATAAAAATCGCCCTTTCGGTTTTTTTCGATGCCGTCGCTTATTTTTTTATTTAACTCTTCGCTTTGCAAAAGAAGTTCGTTTACGTCGTAAGCCATATAGGTTCCTTTATTGTTTTTTATTTGCGCCGCTTTTAGCGGCTGCCGTATAAGCCGCGTTCCGTTGGACTAACGCCGCATAAAGCGGGTTTTTGCCGCTAAAATAAACGGGAATAACAAATGTGAGACTTAGGACCATTCGCGGTCGTTAGACCACTCATTATCCCACTCGGACGTGTCGCTCCACGGCTCGTCCGCGCCCGCCTTTTTAAACTTTTCAACCAACTGTTCGTTTAAACTTTCTATCCCTAAACCGGGCGCGTCGGGTACAGTCATAAATCCGTTTTCAAGTTTAACGGCGGGGCTTACGAGGTCGAACCATTCGGGGT
>CAKQMM010000102.1 GCA_934254755.1 uncultured Clostridia bacterium | reverse complement strand
TGCGTCGTAACGAACGGTTCGGGCAAGCAAGCGTATATAGAGGGTTATCGCGTCGGCGGTAAAACGGGCACCGCTCAAAATTACGAAAACGGTGTTATTAAAACGGGCAAATACGTTATGAGTTTTATCGGTTTTTTCCCCGCGAACGACCCGGAATACATTTGTTTAGTCATCGTTGACGAGCCCGTGGGCGGCACTTACGGTTCGACCGTCGCCGCACCCTTATGTAAAGATATTTTTGAAGGAATTATAAGCGTAAAAAACTTATCGCCCGTTCAATAAAACAAAAACTCCGATAAATTCGCGAAAGCGTTCGGCAAAATTTTAAGCCGCCGCAATGAAAAAATCGCTCCTTTTAAGGGGCGATTTTTATCGCGCGAAAAAACGGTCTTGAAAGGAAATAATTATTATGTTACAATAGGTATATAATCTAATGCGAAGGACGGATATGTACACTCTTATTCTTGCCGACGACGAAGAACAAATAAGGTCGTCCATAATATCTTTAATAGACTTTGAAAGCATAGGTTTTAAACTCGTCGGGCAGGCGAGCAACGGCTACGAAGTTCTTGAACTCACCGAAAAATTAAAGCCCGATTTAGTGCTTTCCGATATAAAAATGCCGTATATGACGGGTATAGAGATGGCGGCGGAATTGAAGGAAGTAAGCCCTTCCGCATTCGTCGTTTTTCTTACCGGATACGACGATTTCGAGTACGTAAGAAAGGCTCTCGAATATAACGTTTTAAGTTATATTTTAAAACCCGTTTCCCCTGACGAGCTCGTTAAAGAACTCTTTAAAATCAAGGCGAGAATGGATAGAATTTTCTCCGCGTGGTCGTCGCGCGGGGAACTTGAAGACGTCGAATTCAACGCCAACTTAAAGCGCGAACTTGCTCTTATGAAACTTGCTTACGGCGGCGAAAGCGCGGATAAAGCAAGCGATACCCAACGCGAAAATTTGCTTTTGCAGGCGGGGTTTTCGGAAACGAATAAAAGCGGCGGCTTTTTCAGGGTAATCGTTATGCAACCTCAAAGCGAGCAAAAAGGGGTGGAAAGGCTCGTCGACGGAATAATGCGCAAATATTTTCAATCTCAAAGCGCGGCGTTTCAGGACGGCACCGTCGTCACCCTTATTTATGATTTCGACGGAGAAGAAGATAAAGTTTCCGTCGCCGTGCGCGAAACGCTCGAACTTATGCAAAAATATCTTAAATCCAAAGCGTTTTGCGGCGTTTCGGCAGCGTTTACTTCCGTTAAACACGTCAACCGCGGCTATAAAGAAGCCTTGCTTGCGGTGAAGGGGCTGAAAGACGACGGGGGCGAAATTCGCTATATTTCCGACGTCGAACTGCTATCCGGTAGCCGTGACGACGATTTTGCCGATAAGTTTGGCGAAAAGATTGAAAACTTGCTTAAATTCGGCAGCGAAAGCGAACTTTTAAGTTACCTTGACGGGCAAATCTTGAAGGCGGAAGAGCGCAGGATTGACGTAGGCGGGCTTACGGCAAAACTTTTAACCGCCATTTATCGCGCGGTAAAATCGTTCACCGATAAAGCGCCGCCGTCACACATTTTCGAGTCGGGCGCGTTTAACGAAGCTCTTAAAGCTTACGGCGAGAATTTTACCCGCGTCGGTATAGGCGAGATGCTCGTCAAAGCAAAGCGATATATAGACGCTCAGCGCAAAAACACCGCGAATAATCTCGTCGATATGGCAAAATCTGCCGTCGAAAACAGGTTCACCGACCCGAATTTAACCTTAAATTCGCTGTCGGACGAACTCGGTTGTTCCGTCCCTTATTTAAGTTCGCTTATCAGCAAAACTGCGGGCGTTTCTTTCGTCGCGTTACTTACCGAAAAACGCATGCAAAAGGCAAAAGAATTGTTGCTCGGCTCGAACATGAAAATTTCGGAAATCTGCGTTCGGTGCGGATATATAGATCAGCACTATTTTTCGTACACTTTTAAAAAATATTACGGCTTGTCGCCCGCGCTTATGCGCTCGGCAGGTAAAGGAGAGTAATTTGAAAAAAAGAAAGAAAATATCTCTCTCCGCGCTTTTGTCCGTAATGTCGGGCGCGCTGGTGCTCGTATCGGTAACGCTCGTCGCGCTCGTTTTGACGGGGCGGTTTAAAGACGTTATCATAAAGTCGACCGTAAGCGGCGTAGAGCGCACCGCCGAAAGCATAAAAATTTCCGTGAACGACCGCATTGACGCAACCGCCACGACGCTTGACGCCGTAAAAAGCAAATTGTTCGCGTCGGACGGCGAGTTTTCGTCCGTCGCCGCTTCCGCAATAACGCTTGACGATAATTTCGACAGCGTTATCGTCTACGATGCGGACGGCAAAATTATAAAATGCGTTTCCGATAAGCCGCTTAAAAGCGAGTATTCGGTAAATCTTTCCGATTACACTAAAAACGCCGCGGAAGGCGTTTACTACTTTTCTCCTCTTCACGTTCAGACGATTTTCAGCGGAGAGTACGACTGGGTCGTCACCGTCGTGACCGCCGCAAATAATACCGTCTACGGCGACGTTTATTTGTCCGCAGAAGTAACTCTTTCGTCGATATTCAAAATCATCGACGAAGTGAAAATCGGCAACCGCGGATACTGCTATCTCGTTGACAGCGACGGCGGAATAGTCTATCACCCGCGGCGGCAACTTATTCAGAGCGGCGTCGATAGTTTAGACAGCGTTAATCTTAAAAGTGACGGGGTGCAGTCGTCGGGCGAAAAATCTTACGTCGTTTTAAGCGTTGAAAACACCGACTGGAAGATAGTCGCCGTCAATTATCCGAGTGAATTAAGCGACGTTTACGCCCGCAAAATGATAAGAATAATCGTAATTTCTTCCGCTATTGCAATAGCCGCGGCGTGCGCTATCGCAATAGTCGTTTCAAGGCTTATAAGCAAGCCCGTAAGACGGGTTGCAAGCGAGATGAAAGAGTTTGAAAAGGACGTTTACGGCTATAAAATAAACGACTCTTTTTCATCCGCCGTTATCGAAGCGGACGATTTGTTCACGGCTTTTGCAATAAACGTAGGCGTGGTGCAAAATCTCTTGCGTGAAGTTGAAGAAAAGCAGCGCGAAGTAACCAGAAGCCAACTTGAAACTCTTCGTAATCAGATTAACCCGCACTTTTTATATAACACTCTCGATTCCGTTTTATGGATGTGTAAAGCCGGTAAAACCGACGAAGCCGCCGAAATGATCGGAGCGCTCGCCAAACTTTTGCGCATCGGCGTAAGCAAAGGCAAGCGGATAATTTTAATCGCGAAAGAACTCGAACACGCCGAAAGTTACCTTAAAATTCAAAGTATGCGTTTCGGCGGCAAATTTACCTATAAATTCGATATCGACGACGCCGTTTTGTCCGCGCGTTGCAATAAAATAATTCTTCAACCGTTTATCGAAAACGCAATAAAACACGCCATGATAGAAGGCGAAGTTTTAAATATCGCAATAAGCGGCAAAATCTCGGGCGGAAAGGTCGTGCTGAAAATTATCGACGACGGCTGCGGAATTCCCGCCGATAAACTCGCCGAAATTCGCAAAGGCACTCTCGAAACTATGGGCATAGGCATTAAAAACGTCGATTCAAGAATAAAAATGTGCTTCGGCGAAAGTTACGGGGTTTATATCGACAGCGTTGAGGACGAGGGCACGACCGTCACCATAACTTTGCCGCTAAACGCCGAAGGGGTGGAAGATGAGTAAGTTTAAAAAAGCGTTCGCTATAATTATATCGCTTTCAATATCGCTGTTTGCGTTTTGCGCCTGTTCAAAAACCCCCGCCGACGATATAGACGTGTATCTTATAACCAAAGGTTCGGACTCTTCGTTCTGGGGGGCGGTCAAGGCGGGCGCGGAAGCCGCGGCTAACGAGTACGGCGTTACTTTAACCGTTTTAGAACCGAGCGACGAAAGCGCGGAAGCCGAGCAGATCGCGTTTTTTGAAAAGGCGCTTAAAGATTTGCCCGACGCCGTCGCCATATCCGCGATAGGTTACGATAGCGGCGGAACGTTCGTCGATAAACTTACCGCCGCGGGGGTAAAAGTCGTTGAGTTCGATAGTTTAACCGCGTCGTCCTTAGCGCATGCGCGCGTTACAATAGATAATTATGCCGCGGGCAAAAAAGCGTTTAACGCAGTAAGGCGGGGCGTCGGCGGAAAACTTAATATTTGCGCGCTGTTGCCGAGCGCGTCTACGGGAAACGCTCGCGCCCGCGAAGACGGTTTGAATAACGCCGCCCGCGAAGACGGTAACGCCGAAATAACGATCGCAAAATATATCGAGTCGGATATCGTTTCCGCCACTAAGGCGGCGGAAGAAGTATTATCGGCGTATCCCGAAATAAACGCGGTCGTCGCGCTGAACGAATGGGCTACTCTTGCCGCGGGCGAAGCGGTGCGCAATTTAGATTTATCCGACAAAATTTACGTGTCGGGTTTTGATAATAACGCCCTTTCCGCCGAGCGGTTGGAGGGCGGAGCGGTTGACTCGCTTGTGCTTCAAAACCCGTACGCAATGGGTTATTTCAGCGTAAAAAACGCTTATTTGCTTTCGGTCGGGAATATGAAATCGGGCAATTCAACCGTTATAGACACGGTTGTTGCCACGCGCGAAAATATGTATTCAGACGAAATAGTCAAACTATTGTTCCCCTTTTCGTCCTTTGAAAGCGACCTTAAAGCCGATTAAAATAAACAATATTTATAAGCTAACGCCACTGCGATAAAACCGCCGCGGCGTTTTTTATGTGTAGGAAAAGCACTCTTTATTGCTAATATTGATAATGAATGTTTTTTTGACCTTAAAAAATCGTAACTTTTAAATAAAAAAACGTATTCAAAAAAATTTTAAAATTGTCTAAACTATAATTACAAAGTGAAGCGGCCGCAACGCGGCAAATCATCTTCACGGGAGGTAATTATGAAAAAGAAGATTTTCTCACTTGCTATCGCCGCCGTAATGGGCGCGTGTATGTTCGGCGCACTTGCCGGGTGTAAAAGCAACAAGTACGAAATAGCGGTTTTCGCTTATAAGTACGACGACAGCTATATCGCCACCGTGCGTACCGCGCTTGCCGAAAAGTTCAAGAAATACGACGACGTAAACGTAACTTTTTATAACGGCGAAAATAACCAGCAGACACAAAGCGCGCAAATCGACACCGCAATCACGAAGGGCGCCGATTTGCTTATAATCAACGCGGTTGACTTCCAGGCTTCGGGCGACGACCTTGCCGCAAAGTGCAAAGAAAAAAATAAACCCGCAATATTCTTTAACCGCGAAATAGCCGATTCCGCCGTC
>CAKQMM010000101.1 GCA_934254755.1 uncultured Clostridia bacterium | reverse complement strand
TAATTGCGTTATACCGCTCGCCCGTGGTCGCTCTCTTCTTCGTGGTCGTTATCCCCGCAAACATAATTTTAACCCGCACTTTCCGTAAACCCATAAGAACGCGCAACCGCGAACTTAGAAAGCAAACCGAAAACGTTTCCGCAAAGCTTTCGCAGATGCTTGAAATGCTTCAGGTGACGAAAGCGCACGGGCTTGAAGAAGAAGAGATTTCTCACTTCGAACACGATATCCGCGATTTAACTCAAAAGGGTCTTAACGTGGATAAAACGAACGCCTACTTCGGCTCTATTTCGTGGGTGGTGGCGCAGTCGTTCAGTTGCTTGTGCCTGTTTTTCACCGCGTTTATGGCGATAAAGGGCGTAAGCGGTTTTACGGCGGGGTCGATAGTTTTGTATCAGTCGCTGTTTTCGCAGATTAACGCATACGTTCAAAGCATTATAAACTCTATGCCTCAACTTGCGGTCGGCAAAGAGTCCATTCACTCCGTTTCGGAAATTATGAACAGCGACGATATCGAAAATAACCGCGGCAAGCGCAAAATCGAAAAGGTGAACGGCAACGTTGACTTCGAGCACGTTTACTACCGCTACCCCGGCGCGAACGAAGATATGATTAAAGATTTTAACCTGCACGTTACAAGCGGGGAATGTATAGCCTTCGTAGGAAGTTCGGGGTCGGGAAAATCGACGATAATGAATATGATTATCGGGTTTTTAAAGCCTACGCGCGGAAATTTATTGATTGACGGCGAAAATATCGAAAACATCGACCTGTCCGAATACCGCCACAGCATATCCGTCGTGCCGCAAAACAGCATTTTATTTGACGGCACCGTGCGCGAAAACATAACTTACGGGCTTATACGGTACACCGAAGAAGATTTGCAAAGGGTCGTTGAAATGTCGAACGTATCGGAATTTTTGCCCGAACTTAAAGACGGGCTCGATACGCGCATCGGCGAACACGGCGGCAAGCTTTCGGGCGGGCAGAAACAGCGCATAACGATAGCCCGCGCCCTTATCCGCAACCCGAGCATTCTGATTTTGGACGAAGCTACTTCCGCACTCGACAACGTTTCGGAATATCACGTTCAAAAGGCTATTGAAACGGCGCGCCAAAACCGCACCACCTTTATAGTCGCGCACAGGCTTTCTACTATAAGAAACGCCGACCGTATCGTCGTTATGGAAAACGGCGTTATAAAGGAAACGGGTACTTACGACGAGCTTATGGCGTTAAAAGGCAAGTTCTACGAGTTAAAGAGCCTTAACGACATAGCGACCAAATCGGTCGAAGGCTGACCCGCCCCGCTTTCACAACTTGCCGATTAAAAAATTACCCCCGCCGCGTAATCGCGACGGGGGTTTTGTTGTTAAAAATCTTCTTTATTGTACGGAAGAGGCGGATAATTTTTGAGATATTTTTTAAGCATTTCGGGCTTATAGCCGTTGTTTTCGATAATCTCTTTATAAAAATACGCGCTGTTTTTCGGCGTGCGCTTAAAGGTTTTAAAGTCAACGCCCACAAGCCCGAATCTCGGCACGAAAGAATACCACTCGTAGTTATCCATAAACGACCAATGCAGGTAGCCCCTTATGTCCACGCCCATATCTATGCAAAGTTTAAAAGCGGAAAGATATTCGGTCATAAAAACAAGGCGCAAATCGTCGTTATCGCACGCGCACCCGTTCTCGCTTATATACACGGGCTTATCCATAAGGCGGGTTAAGTTATGCACCACGTTTTCAGGGTCGAATTCGTCGAGATAAAACGGCATATCTATCATATTCGCTTTTGAAAACGGATATCTTTCGCCGTTAAAGTCAATTTTACGCGCGTCAACCATAGCGCGGACGTAAATGTTTATCGACCAAAAATCGCAAGTATCTTTAACAGATTTGTCTATCTTATGCCCATACCCGGGAACGAGCACTTCGCCCGTACGAATTGCGTGAAAGAAGTATTCGTTCAAATAAACGTCGCGCATGTCGGCGACGGCGTTATCGAATTTATCGTGCAAACGCTTGGGAAATTGAAGCCCGAAAGCGTGCGCGGAAGAAACGGGCGCGTCGGTATACTTTTTAATTGTGTGATACCCTTTTGCGTGGAAAAACACCGAATTGAATTTTGTTTTAAGGCTTTTTTCGTCAAAGCCCAGATTTTCTTCATTAAAAACGTTGTAAAAACTAACGTAATCTTTAACCTTTGGCACGATATAATCGATATACCGCTCAAAATATTTAAGGTTATCTAAATTGCCGAACCCGCCCTTATCGGTAAACCACTTCGGCTTAGAAAAATGCACAAGCGTTAAAAACACCTTGATTCCGCTGTCGTGAAGGGTTTTAACCTCATCGATATAGTGATTTGTCGCCGCTTCGTCGAAAACGCCTTCGCTCGGCTCTATGCGCGACCACTCGACGCTCATTCTGAACGCTTGATGCCCGAGGCTTTTTAAAAGTTTAATATCATCGTTATAAAGCTCGTAATGGTTGCAGGCTTTGCCGCTCGGCGCAAAGTTTTTATCCTTCGTCGTTTCAGCGGTTTCAAGTTCTTCGAAATACTTATCGGCGTTTACGTTGTCGCCTTCGATTTGATGCCCCGCGGTCGCACTGCCCCATAAAAAATTTTTAGGGAAGTTAAACCCCTTGATTGAAAACACGTCGTTCATAAAATATCTCCTGACACAATCAGTCACGTATTATAATAAAATTTTATCACACAAAAATTTAAATACTTATCATTTATTTAGAAAAAGTTATCGTTTATTATTAGTTTTTTAACACAACCGATAATTTAAGCTTATCCGGCAGGAGCAAGCCCCTGCCCTACGTTAGGTTGCGTGAAATAAATAAGCTTTTTGCGGTTATTACTCGGTATACAATTTATCGTAATACCATTTTGCGGGGTTTTCTTCTATATATTTTAAGACTTCGCTATAATCAACTTCATTTCTTATAACGTGATCGTAAAAAGAATTTTGAAACAATCTGCTAATCGGTTTTATTTTATTACATTCTCTCTTCGTTAGCGATTTATAAGCGCAAATAACGTCACTTAACGTAGGACGGGGGCTCGCTCCCGCCGCTTCTTCAAGGATAATAATCGCATGAATATGGTTCGGCATTATTGCATATCCGCCGATTTTCACGTTCGAATATCTTTCGCTGAGCGTTTTAAGTTGATTCTTTGCTATAATCCCGTATTCTGTCAGCGTAAAAACACTGCTTTGGTCATCTTCGAAAAACAAACTGCTTCCTTGCTTTGCTTTTGCAAATAAGCTCTGCCGCTTGTACGCGCAGATAGTGACAAAATAGGCACCCGTAGAGTTATAATCGTAATTTTTTAAGCGAATACGTTTCCGTTTAGGTAAATTTTCTTTCATAGTTGAAAAATAATCGGCAGAAAAATCTGCCGATTATTTGTTTAAATTTAATTATTTTCTGCCGGCTTGAACCTTTTTGAGGTGAGCAAATCTCGGAAGGCCGTCTTCAAGCGGAGCTTTCGCGTCGCCTTGAATAAGGGGAAGCGCGTATTTAACGTACTCGTCCGAAATATAGGTGCCGCCGTTCGTTATCCATTCAAGGGGAACGGTTTTTTCGGTGTTAGCGGCAAGTTCGAGCGGTAAAAGTTTATATTCGCATTCGTACTTATCGCCTTCTTTTCTTGCGTAGCAGACCATTTTGTCGGTTTCGCCGTTTACTGCCGCTTTAACAGCTTCGCGGCCAGCGTTAAACGTTTCTTCAACGTCGACTTTGCTTGCTAAGTGAGCGCCGCACCTCTGCATAAGCGAAAGTTCGATGCCTCTCGTTTTAAAGCCCGTTTTTTCTTTGATAAGGTTAGCAAGGGTTGCCGCAACGCCGCCGAGTTGAGCGTGACCGAAACTGTCGCGCGCAACCGAGCCTACGAGTTCGCAAACGAGTTTGCCGTTTTTATCGTGTATGCCTTCGGAAACGACAGCGATACATTTGTTGTTCTTTTTAGCGCAAACCGCTTTAACGTCTTCAACGAATTTATCTACGTCGAACGGAACTTCGGGGAGGTAAATTAAATCTGCGCCTAAGCCCTTAACGCCCGCGAGAGCCGCCGCCGCGGTAAGCCAGCCTGCGTTTCTGCCCATGCACTCGATAACGCAAACCATCGGCGTATCGTAAACTTTTGCGTCAAGGTTTACTTCCATAATAGTGGTCGCTATATATTTAGCCGCAGAAGCGTAACCCGGGCAGTGGTCGGTGCCATACAAGTCGTTATCAATGGTCTTGGGAACGCCGATAACGTTGCAGTCCCAACCCGATTTTTGCATATATTTGCTTATTTTGTTACAAGTGTCCATACTGTCGTTACCGCCGTTGTAGAAGAAGTAACGAACGTTATATTTTTTGAACACTTCAACTATTCTTTTATAATCGGTGTCGTCTACGCTTGCGTCTTTAAGTTTGTATCTGACCGAGCCGAGAGCCGACGACGGGGTGTATTTTAAGAGTTCGAGCTCTTTCATATCTTCTTTAGAGATATCGTAAAAGTTCTCTTCCAAAACGCCCTTGATGCCGTTAGCCGCGCCGTAAACCGCGGTTATGTTCTTTTGACCTAACGCTTCGATGAATACGCCCGCGGCGCTTGCATTGATGACGGAAGTAGGTCCGCCCGATTGCGCAAACATACATGCGCCAACCAAATTTTTCATAATTGTTCTCCTTTTGGTATAAATAAATATTTCTTAATTATTTTAGTTTAACAAGGCTAAGCGCGGATTATACGCCGCTAACTTTTGCCGAAACGTTACAGCGACAAAATGTGCGCTATATCGTAAAGCTTATTATCGAACGTTCTCGGCATTGCTAAGGCTTCCGATATATCCATATCGATAATCGCGTTGTTTTTAATACCGATAACTCTGTTCGTCTTATTTTCTTTGATAAGGTCAACCGCCTTAACCGCCATGCGCGCCGCAAGCACGCGGTCGGACATCGTCGGCGAGCCGCCGCGCTGAATGTGCCCTAAAACGGTGGTTTTAACGGATATGCCCGTAAGTTCTTTTATCTTTTTGCAAATTTCTTCTTTATCGCCCGCACCTTCCGCTAGAACTATCATATTGGAAGTTTTGCCGCGCTTCTGGCTTTGTAAAAGCGAACGCGCCATTTCGTCTATATCGACGGGGACTTCCGGGGTGATGCAGTATTCCGCGCCGCCCGCTAAACTTGCATAAAGCGCGATATCGCCGCACTTTCTGCCCATAACCTCTAACAAAGACGCCCTGTCGTGCGAGCCCATGGTGTCGCGCAGATTGTTGATTGCCGATAAAACGGTGTTGACCGCCGTATCGAAGCCCAAAG
>CAKQMM010000100.1 GCA_934254755.1 uncultured Clostridia bacterium | reverse complement strand
ATGTTGAGCGATAAGCGAAACATCTCGTGGAAACGAACGCGGAATTTAAACGAGGACGGGCTTTAAGAACCCGCAAACTTAACGTAGGGAAGGGGCTTGCTCCTTCCGCCTCTAACCGCTATTTTACAAAAAGCAAACGAAGATTGCCGCTTCCGCGAGATTCTTCGTTTCGCTGTCGCTACACTCAGAATGACAGAACAATAACCGTCATGTTGAGCGATAAGCGAAACATCTCGTGGAAACGAACGCGGAATTTAAACGAGGACGGGCTTTAAGAACCCGCAAATTTAACGTAGGGAAGGGGCTTGCTCCTTCCGCCTTTAACCAATAATCACTAAAAAGGAAATAAACCGATATGTTTAAACGATGGCGCAACAAACAAATTAAATCAGTTAGTTTAACCGTTACCCCGTTCGGCTTTATCGCCGTCGCAAAGCGGCTCAGCCGCTAAGCCCCGCCTAAAAGGCAAAATAATTTAAGGAGAAATTAAAATGAAAAAATTCATCACTATTATATTATCAATTATAACCGCGCTTTCGGTAACCTTATTAACCACCGCTTGCAACAAAAAGCAAGTCATCGGCATCATTCAGTTCGGCAGCCACGACAGTTTGAACAACTGCTACAACGGCATTATCAAAGGTCTTGAAGAAAGCGGCATTAACCTTGACGACTATAAGGTCGAATACGTAAACAGCAACTTCGACGCAAGCGTTTCCAAAGCGCAAGCCGAAAAAATGGTAAACGAAGGCGCGAAAGTCATCATCGCTATCGCAACCCCGTCGGCAATTCAGGCGGCAACCGCGGCGGCGACCAAAAATCTTCCCGTCGTTTACTGCGCGGTGACCGACGCAAAACAAGTCGCAAACTTTTCCAACATGACGGGCACCAGCGATATCCCCGACTTTAACGCCCAACTTAACCTCGTAACCGAATTTTTAGGAAAGAAAAACGTTAAAATCGGCATACTTTCTTCGACCGAAGAATCTTCCGACGCCGCGCAGATATCCGCCATTAACGCCGCCAAAACAAATTACGACGGTATGGATATCGTAGTTGAAACTATTCAAGACATCACAACTATCGACACGCACGTTCAAAAACTTATAAGCGCGAACGTTGACTGCATAGTAAACTTACTCGATAACACAGTCGTAGGCAAACTTCAGAACATTCTCGCTATTACCAACAACGCAAAAATTCCCGTTTTCGGCAGCGAAATCGAGCAAGTTAAAGCGGGCTGCTTAGCGAGCGCGTCTATTGAATACGTAACCGTCGGCAAACTTTGCGGTAAACAAGCGGCTGAAATTTTAAACGGCAAGTCGGTCGGCGAAGTAAAACCGCTTACCATGGAAAACGAAACTTTCAACTGCTACAACAGCGAGGTTATGAAAGCGTTGAACCTTGCCCTTCCCGCAAGCCTCAGCGACCTTTTAGACGTCAAAGCGTAAAAGTTTATTAAACGCAACCGCTTAATTATTATCCCCAAAAAAGGAGGCGCGTTCGGTTGTGAGTTTAAGTGTTTCCGAATTAAAATCGCGTTTAGGCGAGGCAAACACCCGAAGGCGTACTTGCCGTACGACGAGCGGTGTTTAACAAAGCATAAACCGATTTGAAACGGAAAAACGGCGCGACACAACCAAACGCAACGACTATGCTATTTTTATCGACGACCTTAACGGGTTTACAACTCGGCTTATGCTACGCGATAATCGCGCTCGGAATGTATATAGCCTATTCTATATTAGACTTCCCGGATCTATCGACCGACGGAACCTTTCCGCTCGGCGGCGTTATCGGCACAATTTTAATATATAACCTGCATTTTCCGCCGTTTTTGGCGCTGTTCGGCGGGTTTATCGCCGGCGCGGCTGCGGGCGCGATAACGGGCGTTTTACACGTCAAGTTCAAAATAACAAAGCTCCTTGCGGGCATAATAGTTATGACCGCGCTTTTATCCATAACACTTGCGCTTACCACCGTTTTGACGGGCACGGGATTTTCGACGACGAACTTTTCGTACATCGCGAACAAGATAAACGGAATGTTCAATAACGGCTTTGACGTTTTAAACGACGGGCTTACTATTCTTATATTGGTTGCGATTGTCGTCGCCGCAAAAATAATTTTGGACTTATTCTTTAAAACGAAGTTCGGCTTTATGCTTAAAGCGACGGGCGACAACGAAACGCTGGTCACTTCGCTCGGAAAAGACGTAGGTGTTTATAAAATTATAGGCCTCGCGATTGCAAACGGGCTCGTAGGCTTCGGCGGCGCGCTCTATGCGCAACTGACCCTTAACTACGACAACACTTGCGGCAGCGGCAAAGTGGTTTTAGCCCTTGCTTCGGTCATTATCGGCACGGCGATTTTCTCGAAAGCGAAGTTCGTCAAACCCACAACGCAGGTTATCGTCGGCGCGATTATCTACGCGCTTTGCTTAAACTACTTCACCCTTGTCGACACGAACGGCTTGTACCTTAAACTTATGAACGCCGTTTGCTTCGCGGTGATTTTAATAGTAAACAACTACCTTAAAAAGTCGAAAGTAAAAAAGAGCGCGAGCGCGCATACTCTTACTCAAATAAAAACCGGCGGGGGTGAAAACAATGGTTGAACTCATCGATATCTATAAAAAATTCAACCCCGCGACGGTTAACGAAACGGTTTTATTTGGCGGCTTTAACTTTTCGCTTAAAAAGGGCGACTTTTTGTCGATAGTCGGCTCGAACGGCTCTGGCAAGACAACCCTTTTAAACCTTATTGCGGGCAGCATTTTGCCCGACAGCGGCAAAATAATGCTCGACGGCAAAGACATAACCACCCTTAAAGAATTCAAGCGTTCGGCTAAAATAGGCAGGGTGTTTCAGGACCCGTCGAAAGGCGTTTCGCCTAACATGACGATTTTTGAAAACCTTGCGCTCGCCGAAAACAAAGGGAATTTATACGGCTTGTCGGCGGGGTTTTCAAAGAAAAAGACCGACTACTATAAATCGCTTCTCGCTCCGCTCGGCTTAGGGCTTGAAGATAAAGGCAACGTTAAAATGGGGTCGCTTTCGGGCGGGCAACGCCAAAGCGTGGCGATTATTATGGCTACACTCACCCCGATAGACCTACTGTTGCTGGACGAGCACACCGCCGCGCTCGACCCCAAAACCGCCGATAAAATAATGGAATTTACAAACCAGGTGGTTAAAGAAAAGAACCTTACCGCCGCCATGGTCACCCACAATTTGCGCTACGCCGTCGAATACGGCAACAGGCTTGTGATGATGCACGAAGGAAACGTCGTTTTAGATATTGACGGTGAAAAGAAGCAGTCCGCCACCGTTGACGATTTGCTGGGGCTTTTTAACACCATTTCGATTGAGTGCGGAAACTAACGCCGTATATCGCAGCTTTATATTGATAGCTAAAAACTAAATTTAAAACGCCCGTTTCGGGCGTTTTTGTTTTGAAAAGAAAAGGCTCTATTTAGTAAAAAGAGCTGTCAACGCGCAAGTGTTGGCTGAGAGTTTGTAAGTTCAATATAGAATTAGACAATCCCCCCGAATAAAAAGCGCAACGCTTTTCATTCACCCCCCTTTAATACATGCGGGCTTTAAGAATCCGTAAAATTCAACGTAGGGAAGGGGCTTGCTCTGCCGTTTTTATAGGGATAATGTTAATATTAAACCAGCCAATCCCCCCTGCAATAAAATGGCAAGCATTTTATTGCTTCCCCCCTTTAACAAGTGGGGCAAGGTTAGTCGGATAGCGTTAGCCCTTACGAATGGTGTAAGTTTATAACTGACACGCTTTACATTTCGCAACCCTCTACCCACTAATCACTATCCACTAGCCGCTAATCACTTATATTCATATATCATAAATGCGCACGTAAGGCGCATATCCGTGCCGTTACGCACATAACATGCGCAGGCGTAACGCCTGCGCATACGTTTCGGTTACAAAACTACTTGCCGACGGTGCGGGTGGCAATGACGGTCTTCGTGGCGGCGTCGATTAAATACGCGCTCGTCTTTCCGCCTTCTTCGATAAGCCCCACGAAGTAGTAATTTTTGCCGTCGTCCGATATCAGCCTTACGTTGATTTCGGCAAGCGCGCGGTTGCCGTAAAATAGCCGCTCGACCGTTTCGCCGTCGTAATTCTGCACGGCGTCGATAGCTTCGAGATAAGTGCAGTCAGTCGCGAGTTTTTGCGAATATAGTTCAATAACTTCCGACTTGTCGCCCACGGTTATTTTGGCGGTAACGGTGGGGGATTCGGGTAAAGTTTCAACGACTATCAGGTTAGAATTTCTGACCCCCTTGTCGTAGGCAAAAACCTTTTCTTCGTTGTTGTAAACTACGGTTACGTCCGCCGCCGTCAAGTCGCCGCTTTTTTGGCTTAACTTTAAAATTAAAACGCTTTTCATGTCCCCTGTGTATCCGTCGCCGATAAAGGGGTCCTCGCGCCGCTCGGCATAGACGGAAATTTCATAATTTTCGCTACTTCCGCTATAAATTTGCAAGCGGTTTTGCGAAATATAGGGGGATAAGTCCGCGCCCTTGCCGCACCCCGAAAGAGTAACCGCGCAAAAACACGCCGAAAGCATTATCAAAACCGATAAAATAAATTTTTTCATACCACATTTTATTGCGCTTATGCGGCGGATATTACTAAAATTTAAGGGTAAATATCTTTACTATATCGACACAAACCGCAATTTTAGCATTACGCTTGATTTTTTAAGCCGTTTTTGATATCATAATAAAGATGAAAAAACACGTTTTTAAAATCACGGCGATAACCGTTGCGCTTATCGTTGCGTTTGCGGCGGCGTTTGCGGCAATTTTTGTAAGAACTTGCCCGAAAGCCGTTGCGGACATGGCAAAGCGGACGGGGAATATGGAGTTATCGCTTAAATATCGCGAAAAATCGTATCTAAAAAGCAACGATTATACCGAGCTTGCCCTTTTATGCGAAGCCGCAATCGAGTGCGACGATTACAAAAAGACCGTCGCCTACGCCGAAACGTTTATCGCAAGCGATAAATTTATCGACTACTGCGGCGAAAAGGGCGGCAACTATTACGGGCTTATAACCGCGTGCTACGCCAATGCGTTATATAAGACGGGCGAAAAGGTAAAGGGCGTTGAAAGCGCGTTTTCGCTGACGAAAAGCCTTAGCGAACTAAATGCCGTTTCTTTTATTTCCGCCGAAGCGATAGGGGATAAAGACGAAGAGACGATAAACTTAATAATCGAGCGGTTAGAACCGTCTGCGCTTAACGGCAAAGCCGAACTTTTAAGCGACTTGTACGCCGCGATATCCGCAAAGTAAAACAACTTAAATAACGCCCGTAGCGGCGACAAAGGAGAATTTATGGCTGAAAAAAGACCTGTTAACATGG